>JANNBG010000358.1:0-8101 GCA_031385205.1 Rhodobacterales bacterium | reverse complement strand
CCGCACCACGGATGTGACGGGCACGGTGGAACTGCCGGAAGGCACCGAAATGGTGATGCCGGGGGACAATTTGAAGTTCAACGTCACGCTGATTGCGCCGATCGCGATGGAAGACAAGCTGCGCTTCGCCATCCGCGAAGGTGGACGGACTGTCGGCGCAGGCGTTGTGAGCAAGATCATCGAGTAATTATTGGGTGGGTGTAAGCACACCATCGCGACCAAGGGCCTTCCTTCGGGATGGCCCTTTCGCATTTCTGCGGTAGGTTAAAGAATGATGACCCATTCCCATATCGTCGTGATGCTTTGCTGCCTCGCCGGACCAGTCGCCGCTCAGGATGAGGCGACCAATCCCTATGCGCTTTACTATGCCGAGGTCGTGCGGGTGATCGACGGTGATACGCTGGATGTGCGGGTGGATTTATGGCCCGGATTGCAGGCGGTTTATGCGGTGCGCGTGCGTGGGATAGATGCACCGGAGTTGCGCCGCGTGGGTTGTGAAGCAGAGCGTATTTGGGCCCAAGACGCCAAAGCGCAGGTCGAAAAGCTGTATGATGTTGGCAGCCGCATACGGTTGGAGAATGTCGCGTTTGACGCCTATGCCGGACGGGTAGATGCAAAAGTCTCGCGGTGGCGGTCAGATCGATGGCTCTATCTTTCCGACGAGTTGATTGGCCGCGGTCTTGCCGTGGAGTGGACACCCGATATGGATGATGTGCCATGGTGTCTTCTGGCAAGGTCACGGTGACCCGATCAGAATGACAGGTGGAGGGGATGACCTGAAGTTCAACGTCACGCTGATCGCACCGATCGCGATGGAAGACAAACTGCGCTTCGCCATCCGCGAAGGCGGCCGCACCGTTGGTGCAGGCGTTGTGAGCAAGATCATCGAGTGAGGCGGTGGGTGTGATGCCCACCATAGGATGAATAAAGGCCGCCCGGAAACGGCGGTCTTTTGCAGTGTGATGACGCTATCGTTTTGGTGAAGAAACAGCTATGTTTTGCAGATTGCAAACGATTCAGACCCTAGTTTTGTTCAACACAAGGAATAGCGCCATGCCCTATGATGCCGCAAAAGCCGTTGCCTTTGCCACTGCACCCTCCGGGCGCTATCGCGACGGGGAATGCTGGACGCTGATGGAAGATGCGGTTGTAGGCAATGGCGGCACGTCTTCCAAAAAGCTTACACCCAACTTTTCGGCCGCGGCGTCGTTTGTCTGGGGGGACGTGGTGGCGGTTGCGAACCTGAAGCCGGGAGATGTGCTGCAGTTTACGGGGTATGATTGGCAGCGCCATGTGCGGACAGAGGTCACCATGCCACCGAATTCTGATCGCAATGGCCGCGACTCGATGGTGGACTTCCAGCAGACCCGCGGCGAGCCGCAACATTCGGCGATGGTGGTGAGTGTGGTATCGGCGGGCATTGTGAATGTGGTGGAACAGAATATTCCGCCGATTTTGGGCGATGTACAAACGTTTCAACTGGTGCTGATCCCACGGCCTATGACGGAAGTGACGACGCGGGAAACGATCACTTATACGGATGCGGGCGACCCGGAGAGGAAGAAGATCTCAGGGGATATCGTCACGAAGGTGACAACCACGGAAACGGTGTCGCATCCGCCACGGTGTTATCGGCCAAAGTGAGGGTTGGATGGGCAGACGGCCCATCCATCCATAGGCGCATCAGGGTTCGGCACAGACGGCGTCGATCCAGAATTCTTGCCCACCGAGCGCAAGGGATTTCATGGCGCCTGCGATTTTCACTGCGCCTGACACATTGCCGGGGCCGCCTGCGCCGGGTGTGACGGTCACCGTTGCCCCGCCGTTGGTTGCGCCTGACATTGCGGCCAGATCGTCGGCGATGGGGGCATCGTCATTGATGGACAGGTGTTCGGACCCGCCATAATCGACGTAATACACCGTCGCCCCCTGCGGCACATAGCCCAAGGCGGTCATATCGAAGCGCACGGCGATGTTGTTCAGGCGCAGGCTTTGGGTGGCGGCACCGGGCACCAGCAGATTATCGACCTGCGCCTCGTTGAATGCGGTATTGCCGTTGACCTGCAGGAATTTGTCCACCGTTACGGTGATACCGTTTTCGGTAAAGACAACATCACCGGGGTTCTGCCCGGATGCGGCACCGAATTGCGTGCCGACAATCAGGGGCTGTTCAAACTGGACGCAGGCGCGGGTGGGTGGGGGTGGGGCTGAGACATCCAACTGGCAACAGCACAGGTCGGCCTGCGCGACATCGGATTCCTGATAGTTGAGCGGGCGACCCCACATGCCCGCGATGACATCCGCGTCATTGTAGAAATCGAAGTCCTTGTAACCCAGCGAGGCCATATCACCGATGCCGTCAGCCACCACATTCCCGGCGGGATCGCGGTACATCAGGGGGCGGCCAATGGCGGAGGAGCCGTAATTCATGCCGAACTGCCCACAGGCCTGATCGCAGCTTTGGTTTTGCCCGGCATCCGGGGTGGTGATGGATGCGCCAAGCCGCTGGAACACATAATTGCGCCGCACGGCCCCCAAGACGCCGGGGGATGACAGGATCTCGAACCCTTCGGCGGTATAGGGGTTGGCCGGATCACGGGGGATATAGGGGTGGCGCGCAAGGCAATAGCCCATGGCGGCAGCGGTGGTTTGTTCGGTCCATGTCTGCTGGGCCTGCACGGGCAGGGACGTGAGGACGAGAATTGCTGCGGTCAGCACGAACGGGAGAATGGGGTTGGGCATGGCTTGATGCTCCGTATGGATTGGGTGAAAACGAAGGGCGCAGAAGGCAGTGGCCGATAAAACATCAGAGCAGGGGAAGAATAAGTCACCACCGCAGGGGTTGAATGTACACCAGAATCACTCGCGCAGGAATAGTGTTGGTGTGTGATGGGGTTATGGTGGCCAAGACCATGCGGGCTGTGGTTGTGATCGGGCAGGGCCGGAATTGGCAGTGTCGTCGGAAGGGCCTTGATTTCCGGGCGTAGCTGCCGTAACCCCCGCGCAGGCACAGGAGTTTAGCTCAGTTGGTAGAGCATCGGTCTCCAAAACCGAGGGTCGTGGGTTCGAGTCCCCCAACTCCTGCCAGTTTCCCGGAATGATGTGGATTGTCGGCATTTAACCTACCTTTGCACTGTGTATTCGGCATGCTAGGCGTTGTGCATGTTGTCCCAAAAAGCCCGTTATGCGTTGCACGCCATGCTGTACCTTGCGCGGCGGGATGCGTCTGCGACGGCGGATGATATTGCGGCCAGCGAAAAGATTCCGCGCAAGTATCTGGAACATGTGATGTCGGCGCTAAAGGCGCGGGGCATCGTGGTGGGCAAGCGGGGGCCATCTGGCGGCTATGTGCTGGGCAAACCGCCGGATCAGATCACCTTTGCGGAGATACTGCGTTGTATCGACGGGCCATTGGCGCTGGCACCCTGTGCGAGCCTGACGGCGTACAGGCCGTGCCCGGATTGCAAATCGGTCGAGACGTGCGAGATCAGGCCGATTCTGCTGGCGGTGCGGGATACGACGGCGATGCTGTTGGAAGGGACGTCGCTGGCGGCGGCGATGACGGGGAAATCGTTGAGTTTCCTTTAGGGGCTGTACCTGCGCCCTGCGGGCAACGTCGCGGTAGTGGGGTTTATCGTTTGAAACGGCGGAGGGCGGCACCGGAAACGGTGGGTTTCTGCGCATGTTCACATTACCCCTATTACCTATCAAGATAGTATGTAAATATGATGCGGTCGGGTTGGCAAGGAGAGAACCTATGGAAGATAGTTTCCTACTTTTCGCTGTGGTGGGGTTTCTGGCGCAACTGGTGGATGGGGCGTTGGGGATGGCATACGGTGTTGTGTCGTCAACGGTGCTGTTGTCATTTGGAGTACCACCTGCGGCGGCGTCGGCATCGGTCCATGCGGCGGAGTTGTTAACGACGGCGGCATCGGCGTCATCGCATGTCTGGTACAAAAATGTGAACTGGAAGTTGTTCTGGATGCTGGCCCCGGCGGGCGTCGTGGGCGGTGTGTTTGGGACGTTTGTGCTGACAACATTTGATGGGGCGGTGCTGCGGCCTTATGTGGCGGCCTATTTGGGGCTGATGGGGGCGTATATCCTTTACCGATCGTACCGCGGGGCGATCCCGGTGTATCCGCATACGGCCAGGCTCGTGACCCCGATGGGGGCGGTTGGCGGCTTCATGGATGCGGCGGGTGGCGGGGGATGGGGTCCGGTGGTGACAACGGGTCTGGTGGGAACAGGTGGCGTGCCAAGGGATGTGATTGGCACGGTGAACACGGCAGAGTTCTTTCTGACGGCAGCCGTATCGGCGGCGTTTCTGACGGCACTGCTGACGGGGCATTGGGAGGATGCAGGTGATCTGACCAAGTATGGCTGGGCAGTCGGCGGGTTGATCGTGGGTGGCGTGCTGGCAGCACCGCTGGCGGGCTATGTGACGAAGGTTCTGCCGCAAAGGGTGCTGATGGTGATGGTGGGTTCATTGATTACGCTGGTCGCGGTGTATCAGACGTGGCGGCTATTGTGAGGTGAAGGTGGTGGTGGGTTGGCACCCACGCTACTTGAAACGTCGGCTGATACGGCGTATCTGCGCATCAACAGCGACAGGATAGACCCATGGCAACGACGAACCCGCTTCAATTCCTTTCCCAAGTGCGCGCCGAAGTGTCCAAGGTGGTTTGGCCGTCGCGCAAGGAAGTGATGATGACGACAATCATGGTGTTCATCATGGCGGCGTTAACGGCGACGTTCTTTTCGCTGGTGGATGTGGTGATCCGCATGGGGCTGACCGTTGTGCTGACCTGGTTCAACTAAGCCTTGATTTCCCTTGAACTTCGGGCACGGTCACAGTATCCCGCCCGCAATCAAGGATGACAAATGCGCGCGGCGATTCGGGTCGCGCGTTGTTTTTTGTTCGGATCAGATGGCGTAAAGCCCTGATATGACAGGTTTTCTGTGGCGCGGGTCACAGTTTGGAAGGCGGGATGCGCGATGGCAATGCGGTGGTATTCGGTAAGCGTTCTCTCGAACTTTGAGAAGAAGATCGCCGAACAGATCAAAACTGCCGTAGCGGAAGCGGGTCTTGGCGACGAGATTGGTGAAGTGCTGGTGCCAACGGAAGAAGTGCTGGAAGTGCGGCGCGGCAAGAAAGTGACGAGCGAGCGCCGGTTCATGCCGGGCTATGTTCTGGTGCATATGGAAATGTCGGCGCGCGGGTATCATTTGATTTCGTCGATCAACCGGGTGACGGGGTTCTTGGGGCCGCAGGGCAAGCCGATGCCGATGCGCGACGCCGAAGTGAACCAGATCCTGAACCGTGTGGAAGAGGGGCTGGAGGCGCCACGCAACCTGATCCGGTTTGAGATCGGTGAAAAAGTGCAGGTGACGGATGGGCCGTTCGAGGGCTTTGACGGCATGGTCGAAGACGTGGACGAAGGGCATAGCCGCCTGAAAGTGTCGGTGTCGATCTTTGGCCGGGCTACTCCGGTTGAATTGGAATTCACGCAGGTGTCGAAAGGCAGCTGACGTGTGGCCGTGGGAGGCGCGCGCGCACCGGGAAACCGGGCGTGACAGACCGGACCACTAAACGGCGCGAAGACGCGCAGTGATGAAGGAGAAGGCCAGATGGCCAAGAAGATTATCGGCAGTTTGAAGCTGCAAGTGAAGGCGGGGCAGGCGAACCCGTCGCCACCGGTTGGCCCGGCGCTGGGTCAGCGCGGGTTGAACATCATGGCGTTTGTCAAAGAGTTCAACGCAAAGACGGCAGATGTGACGCCGGGCACGCCGACGCCTGTGATCATCACCTATTATCAGGACAAGTCGTTCAGCCTGGAATTCAAGACGGCACCTGCGTCATTCATGCTGAAACTGGCGGCTGGTTTGCCGCCTGTGGGCAAGCGGAACCGGGCCAAGGGGTCGGTGAAGCCGGGCCATACGGTTGCGGGTTCGGTGACGGTGGCGCAGATCCGCAAGATTGCAGAAGCCAAGATGAAAGACCTGAACGCGAACGACATCGACGGCGCGATGCAGATCATTCTGGGTTCGGCGAAATCCTGCGGCATCGAGATCAAGGGGTAAGTCATGGCAAAGCTTGGAAAACGCAGCACGGCTGCGCGCGCGGCCTTTGTTGGCAAAGACCTGATTTCGGTCGAAGATGCGGTGACCCTGATCAAGGGTGCGGCGACAGCAAAGTTCGATGAGACGATTGAAATTGCGCTGAACCTGGGTGTTGACCCACGCCATGCGGACCAGATGGTGCGCGGCGTGGTGCAACTGCCGAATGGCACAGGCAAGGTTGTGCGTGTGGCGGTGTTTGCGCGCGGGGCCAAGGCGGACGAGGCCAAAGCGGCGGGTGCTGATATCGTGGGTGCAGAAGACCTGATGGAGACAATTCAGGGTGGCAAGATCGAGTTCGACCGTTGTATCGCAACGCCGGACATGATGCCGCTGGTGGGGCGTCTGGGCAAGATCCTGGGGCCGCGCAACCTGATGCCGAACCCGAAGGTGGGCACGGTGACGATGGACGTGAAAACGGCTGTTGAGGCTGCCAAGGGCGGCGAAGTGCAGTTCAAGGTCGAAAAGGCCGGGGTTGTGCATGCGGGCATTGGCAAGGTGAGTTTCACGGCGGAAAAGCTGGCAGAAAACGTGCGGGCGTTCGTGGAAGCTGTGTCGAAGGCGAAGCCATCGGGATCGAAGGGGGCATATCTGAAAAAGGTATCGCTGGCCTCGACGATGGGGCTGGGTGTGGCGGTGGATCTGTCGTCAGCGACGGGGAATTGAGGGATTGGTGCGTGCGAGCACGCACCCTACGAAATTCCTGCGCTTTCGGGCGTGGGATGGTGGGGCGGTCTTCGCCCCATCCTGTCCGAGACGGTGGGTGACCTTCGGGTCTTAATCTTCCTGCCTGAGATGGGGAACGGGACATATCACCTTCGGGTGATCTTGGCCTCGGGAACCGGAACGGACCCGACATCGCTGGCCCATCGGCCTGTGATGAATATGAGCCGGGGGGAAACCCCCAACTTGGAGTGAAACTGTGGATAGAGCGCAAAAAGAGAAAGTGGTCGACGAACTCGGCCAAATCTTTGCAAGCTCTGGCGTCGTAGTGGTTGCCCACTACGCGGGGATCACGGTTGCCGAGATGCAGGACCTGCGCGCGAAAATGCGTGTCGTAGGTGGGTCCGTGCGCATTGCCAAGAACAAGCTCGCCAAGATCGCCCTTGAGGGGAAATCCGCCGTAAAGATGGGTGACCTGCTGACGGGCATGACCGTGCTTGCCTATTCCGAAGACCCAGTCGCCGCTGCGAAGGTCACGGAAGCCTATGCCAAGGTGAACGATAAGTTCATCATTCTTGGTGGGGCAATGGGTGACACGATTCTGGACCAGGCCGGTGTCAAGGCCGTGGCATCACTGCCGTCACGCGAAGAGCTGATTGCTCAGATCGTGGCGTGTATTGGTGCTCCGGGCTCGAACCTTGCCGGGGCCATTGGTGCGCCTGCGTCGAACATTGCGAGCATCTTGTCGACCATCGAGGAGAAGGCCGCGGCCTGATCTGACCCTCGCGTGGTTGACCCCACGCCGTTGGAACCCATCTTAACGATATGGAATGAGCAAATGGCTGATCTGAACAAAATGGCTGAAGAGATCGTGGGTCTGACCCTGCTTCAGGCACAAGAACTGAAAACGATCCTGAAGGACAAGTATGGCATCGAGCCCGCTGCTGGCGGCGCTGTGATGATGGCGGGGCCAGCTGCTGGTGCGGCGGCTGCGCCTGTTGAAGAGCAGACGGAATTTGATGTTGTGCTGACCGAAGCTGGTCCGAACAAGATCAACGTCATCAAGGAAGTGCGCACGATCACCGGTCTGGGCTTGAAAGAAGCCAAAGACCTGGTCGAAGCCGGTGGCAAAGTCAAAGAAGGTGCCACGAAAGCGGACGCCGAAGCATTGAAAAAGAAGCTCGAAGAGGCTGGCGCCAAGGTCGAGTTGAAGTAATCACGGTTCGGAGGGCGACCTCCGGCTGACTTTCAAGGCTGGGTCCGAAGGCAATTCGGGCCCAGCCAATCGTGTCTTGGAAGGGGCTTTTGCGAAAGCTTTTTC
>JANNBG010000353.1:0-1909 GCA_031385205.1 Rhodobacterales bacterium | reverse complement strand
TGATGAACTGGGCCTGTACATTGCGGCAGGCGAGGCAAAGCTGAAGGATGTCGATGCCAATGACATCCCGGCGAAAGAGGCCTCTGTTGCCAAACAACCCGAGGAAAAGCAGGTCATGGCCGCACAGGAACTGCGCGATCTGCGCGCGGCGCGCGATGATCTGGAACGCCGTGTCTATGATCTGAAGCTGACGCGGCAGGTCACGATGCAATCCCTGCCATCCATTCGGTTGGTGCAGGAAAACGACAAATCGCTGGTCACAAAGATCAACTCCACCCTCGTCAATACCGTGCCGCTGTGGGAAACCCAACTGGCACAGGCCGTGACCATCCAGCGTTCGCGTGAGGCGGCGGAGTCCATCCGTGCGGCGAATGACTTGACCAATGAATTGCTGACCGCCAATGCCGAAAACCTGCAACAGACCAACCGCGTGGTGCGCACGGAAATGGAACGCGGCGTGTTTGATATTGAGGCCGTGAAAAAGGCCAATGCCACGCTGATCGCCACCATCAACGAAAGCCTGCAGATTGCCGATGACGGCAAAGCCAAGCGTGCGGCGGCAGAGATTGACCTGCAAAAGATGGAGGCCGATTTGCGCGATACACTGGCCTCGGCCCGGGCGCGGGTGACGACCCCTGCAACGCAAGGGTAGGGCTGCGTGCGCCATCCGTTGCGCCTTATGCTGCCCGTGCTGCTGATAGGCTGCACTGCGCCGGTGGTGGCCCCCGTGGCCCCACTGCCGCCTGTACCCGTGCGCGTGGTGGCCCCACCGCCACCCATGGCCAGCGCCGCCAGCGAAAGTGCGCGGATTTACTATGGGCAGGTGCAGGCGCAACTGTTGTCACAAGGCCTGCTGCGGGCAGATGGTGGCGGGGTCGATACGCCTTATACGGACCGCATGCTGGCGGAAAACTTTATCCGTGTGGCGCTGTTTGATGAATACCGCAATGGCCCCGCAGGCCCGGTGCAATCTGAAACGGCCAGCCGCCTGCGCCGATGGGATGATGCGGTGCGGGTCTCCTTGCGCTTTGGCGCGTCGGTGCCTGCGGATAAACGTGCAACGGATACTGCGCGGGTCGCATCGTACCTCGCGCGGTTGCAGGCGCTGACCGGGCATCCCATTGCGCTGAACGACAGCAATGCCAATTTCATCGTCGAAGTGGTGAACGAGGATGAACGCCGCAGCCTTGGCCCCAGCGTCATGGCTGCCTTGCCGGGCCTGTCGCCCGCTGAATTGGACGGCATCACCAACCTGCAACGTAATACCTATTGCCTTGTCTATTCCTTTGCCGGCACCGGCAGCAGCAGTTATACCCGCGCCTATGCCGTGATCCGCGCCGAACATCCTGATCTGTTGCGCCTATCCTGCTTTCACGAAGAAATCGCCCAAGGGCTGGGCCTTGCCAATGACAGCCGGTCCGCGCGCCCGTCAATCTTTAACGACGACGAGGAATTCGCCCTGCTGACCACGCAGGACGAATACATGCTGCGCATGCTCTATGACCCCGCGTTGCAGCCAGGGATGACGGAAGCGCAGGCCCGGCCCATTGTGGAAACACTGGCGGCGCAGTTGTTGGGCGGGGAAGGGTGATGTTCGATTTCATTTCGCCGTCAAACTTTGACTTTTTTGCACATTACTTTCTTGCGGGCTTCATCATTTTTTCCGTGCGGTCGCGATACGTTTTGGGAGAGAAGGCAAAAGCAACTGACATCATATTTGAATCGGTGGTGCTCAGCCTGTTGAACCAACTGGTTTTTTTGATCGTCGCTCCGTCATTGGGCTATCTTGTCGGATTTCTTCCTGCAGCAATCGTCAAATTTGCAGAGGCGATTGCTGGTGGGCGCAGCGTGTTCTTTTTGGAGGTGCTCATCCTTCCCGGTATCTTAGGGACGTTCTTCGGGATCAACC
>JANNBG010000347.1:0-1601 GCA_031385205.1 Rhodobacterales bacterium | reverse complement strand
GGCGGCCAAGGCGGCGGGCATCCCGATCCTGAACGTCAATGATGCGGTGATCCCGTCGGCAGAACATTACGTCGGCAACGTGCAAAAGGGCAACGGCGTCAACGTGGCCAACTGGTTCATCGCGAACCGCACGGGTGGTGGCAAAGTGGCGGTGATCGAAGGCCAGCCGGGCGTCTATGCGGCAGGCCAGCGCACAGCGGGCTTTACCGAAACCATCACGGCGGCGGGCAAGTTTGAGGTGGTGGCCTCGGTTCCCGCCAACTGGAGCCGGGAAGAGGCGTTCAACGCCGCCGCAACCATCCTGCAGCAATACCCGGATCTGATCGGGTTCTATGCCAACAATGACGGCATGGCGCTGGGTGTGGTCGAGGCGGTCAAGGCCGCTGGCATGGCCGATAAGGTCGTGGTCTTTGGCACCGACGGCGTGTCCGATGCCTATGCCGCCATCCGCGCCGGTGATCTGACCGGCACCGTTGACAGCTTTCCCGTCCTGACGGGTGAGGTTGCGATGGAAGTGGCCCTCCGGCTGCTGGCGGGACAGCCCCTGCCGCGTGTGGTGGCAACACCACAGGCACTGATTACCAAAGACAATGTCGAAACCTATGCGACAACCGATATGGCGGCCTTGCGTGCGGCCCTGATGCCCAAGTAAGCTCGCCCTTGTCCTGCCGGACGCTCCCCCGGCAGGACATCCTTTACCCCGGATTTTCCCGATGAATGCGCGCCTTAGCCTGATAGGTGTTTCAAAGTCGTTCGGTGCGGTGCAAGTGCTGCATGGTGTTTCGCTGACTGTCGAACCCGGTCAGGTGCATGGGCTGCTGGGTGAAAACGGCGCGGGCAAATCAACCCTGCTGAACATTCTGTGCGGCGTCATTTCCAAAGACAGCGGCACTGTGGACATTGATGGGAAACCCGCGCACATCGCCACCCCGCGCGATGCAAGCGCCGCAGGCATTGCGATGATCCATCAGGAATTGCAGCAGGTGCCCGAACTGACCGTTGCACAGAACATCTATCTGGGCGCTGCCCTGCGCCGTGCCGGTGGCCTGCTGGTGGACCGCAAGGCACAAGAAACCGAGGCGCGGCGTCTGCTGGCCCCCCTTGACCCCACCATCGACGTCACAGCCCCGATCCGGTCCCTGCGTGTCGCCCAACGGCAAATCGTGGAAATCGCCAAAGCCCTGCGCGCCAACGCCCGCATCATCGCGATGGATGAACCCACCTCATCCCTGACCCCCAATGAATTCGAAAAGCTGGTGCAGGTGATCCAGAACCTGACCGCACAGGGCGTGTCGGTCATCTATGTCAGCCATAAACTGGACGAGGTGTTCCGCCTGTGCAGCACCGCCACCATCCTGCGCGATGGGCATCTGGTGGGGCAAGTGGCCATCCCGCAAACGCCCGTGCAGCAGGTCATCGCCCTGATGGTCGGCCGCCAACTGGCGCAGGTGTCGCATCACGGCTTTGCCACCGACAGGATCGTATTGCAGGTCGAAAACCTGTCCCGTGGCCGCGCCGTGCAAAACGCCAGCTTTACCCTGCACGCAGGCGAGGTGCTGGGCATCGCGGGCCTTGTCGGCTCTGGCCGCACCGAACTGCTC
>JANNBG010000294.1:0-8436 GCA_031385205.1 Rhodobacterales bacterium | reverse complement strand
CCAGCGCGCGGATCACCTGTGCCGCACCATTCGGCGCGCGGAACCAGCCGTCCTGCGGGAAGGCCACGAGTTGCAGATCGAGGGTGCCTTTCACCCTGTCGCGCACCTCCAACAGCGCCTCGACGTTGTGAAAGGTGGGATCGGTCACATCGACATGGCTGCGGATGGCGAGGATGCCCTGGCCCACGGCCTGACGGCAATAATCGAGCGCGCGGGTGAGGATGTCTTCGCGGGTCTGGATGAGTTTGAGTTCGCCCCACAGGGCGATCCCTTCCAGCAGGGTGCCGCTGGCGTTGACGCGGGGGCGGCCATAGCTGAGGGTGCTGTCCATGTGGAAAAGCGCGTCGACAAAGGGCGGGCTGACGAGTTTGCCGGTGGCGTCGATGATTTGGGCGGCAGGGGCATCAATGGTGGTGTCAATCGCGGCGATGCGTCCGGCGTGGATGGCGACGTCGGCATGACGCCCATCGGGCAAGGTGCCACCCTTCACGATCAGATCAAATGTCATGTCTGGCATGCCTTATAGGGTGGGAAGGGGAGTGCGCGCAGCTGGCCCGCATGCCGCAAGCCTTCGGCGTGATCGGCAATCTGCGACAATGTGGCAAACCATGCGCCTGTCAGCGGCGCTGTTTCCAGCCAGCGTTCGACAACCTGCCAGCGGGCACGGCGACCGGTCAGAAACGGGTGCCAGACGGCGTGCCACAGGCCACTATCCTGATGGGCTGCGGCAAACTCCTCAAAGAACGGGGCGAGCCCTTCGGTGGGGCCGCGCACGGGCATCATATAGCCGATTTCGGCGTAATGGGCGAAAGGGGGCCAGTCGTCGATGCCCCAATGGGTGGGGATTTCGATCAGGGTTCTGCCGTCCAGATCAAGGGCATTGGGGTCATCATCGGCCATCATGGAACTGTCATAGGCAAAGCCGCGGTCGGCCAGCAATCCGGGCGTGTCATTGGTCAGCTGATAGACCGGCGCGCGATACCCGCGGGGGCGATAGCCTGCAAAGGCGGCGATGGCATCTATGGCCCGATCCAGATCCTCGCCCTGTTCAGACAGGGTGCGGGCGGTGGGGTTTTCGTGGATCCAGCTGTGACAGCCAACCACATGCCCGCCTTGCAGGATCGCCTCGACTGCGTGCGGATAGGTTTTGACGCACCAGCCGGGGATGAAGAACGTCTGCTGCATTCCCAGCCTGCGATAGGTTTTCAGGATGCGCGGCACACCGACGGTGGGGCCATATTGGCCCATGCTGATGGCATAGGGGCGTTGCCAGCCCTGCGGGTCTGCAATGTGGATCAGGCTGTCGGCATCCATTTCAAAGGTGATGGTGGCGGCCATTGGGGGCGTTATTGGGCCAGTGCATTTCTAAGCCTCCATCACATGCACGCGGGTTATATCCCATGTCAGCCAGAAGGGATCACCCGGTTCGGGTTTCAGGATGGCCAGTTGATCTTCGGCCACCTGCGCCTTGAATTCGGTGCCATCAGCGGCCTCGAAATAGCAGATGATGACGGTTCCGGCGAATTCTTCGGACAGGAAGGCCGCTTGTATTGCGGGGCCCGCGCTGGGGGGATTGCGCGCGACAGCGACGATATCAGCGGCCACGACGATTTGGGCGGGGCCATCGGTGGTGGTGACGGGCACCGGGCCGTGTGCGGTGGCCATGGTGCCTGCAAGAACGGGGCCGGACAGGATGTTGTTACGCCCGACGAATTCGGCGACAAAACGCGTTTTGGGGGTGCGGAAAATCTGGCGCGGATCGCCAATCTGGGCGATTTCGCCCTGCCCCATGATGACAACACGGTCGGCCATGGCGAAGGCTTCGAACTACGAATGGGTGACATAGACAAAGGTGATGCCCAGTTCGCGCTGCAGTTTGGTCAGCACACCCTGCATGCGGATCACCAGATGCGCGTCGCGTGCGGACAAGGGTTCATCCAGCAGCAGCATTTCGGGTTCGGTGACCAAGGACCGGGCCAAGGCGACGCGTTGGCGCTGGCCACCCGACAGCTGGTCAATGCGGCGGCCTTCAAACCCGGCGAGGCCCATGCGGTCAAGCCAGTTCATCGCGCGTTTGCGCCGTTCCGTTGCGGTGATGCCGCGCATGCGCAGGCCAAACTCGACGTTTTCCACCACGTTCAGAAAGGGGAACAGGGCCAGCGATTGCCAGACCAAGGGCGTGTCACGCATGTGGGCGGGGACGTCGTTCACGACCTTGCCAGCAATGCTGCTGGTGCCTGCCGTGGGCTGTTCAAGCCCGGCCAGCAGGCGCAACGTGGTGGTCTTGCCGCAGCCGGACGGGCCCATCAGGGCCACGAATTCACCGCGTTGAATATCAAGGTTCAGCATTCTGACGGCATAGGCGTTGCCATAGCGTTTCTGGACCTGATGGAAGCGGACGAGGGGGTCAGACATGCGGCCTCCGCCGGAAAATCAGGAATTGTGCTGCGATGACAAGGGTCATGGAGGTGAGGAAAACGACGGTGCCGATGGCGTTGATCCGGGGGGCAACGTTGCCTTGCAGGATTTCAAGGATCATCACGGGGACGGTGCGGTTTAACCCGGATACGAACCACGCGACGATGAATTCATCAAAGCTGACGGCGGCGGTCAGGCACAGGGCGGACACGATGGCGGGCGCGCAGAAGGGTTGGGGGCTTTGAGCCGCCGAGGTAGAACGGGCTGACGAAATCACCAAAGGTCAGGATAAAGGCAAAGACGGCACTGACAAGGATGCCGGTTTTTGCGGCGGGCAGGATGACACGGAACAGGGTGCGGGTGGGGGTGGCGCCGAGGTTCCATGCAGCCTCGATCAGGTTGCGGTCAATGGCTGACAGGCTCCATGTCTGAAAGATCACGACAAGGGGCATGACGAGCGTCAGGTAGCCGATCATCGCGCCAAAGCCCGCGTTCAGCATGGTGTAAGGCCCAGGACCCATGCCGCCCAGCATGGCATTCACCGGCCCGCCTTCGGCAAGGATCACCTGCCACGCATAGGCGCGCACAAGGAACGAGGTGAAGAACGGCACGATCAGACAGAACAGAGCAAAGCGCCGGGCGTTTTCGGACATGCGGAAGGCCATGACATAGGCCGCCGGAAAGGCGAGGAGTGTGGCGATGATGCCCGCAAGGACGGCGCGCCAGAGGGTCAGCCAATAGGCATCCCAAAACACAGCCCGGCCAAGCGTCTTTTCCCAGTTGGTTGTGACGAAAGCGGGTTCCATGCGGTAATTCTGGACCAGCCAGAAGGTCATGACGGCCAGAAACCCCACCGGCACCACGAAAAACGCGCCCTGCCACAGGATCAGCGGCAGACGCCAGAAGATGCGGTAAAGGCGGGTGCGGTCCGTCATGCGCATCTTTCAGGGCGGCATCCGAACAAGCGTCCGGATGCCATTCCCGGTATCATGCCGATTTGTCTTCCGACCAGAAATCGTTCCAGTCTTCCAGCGTTTGCTGCTTTGGCGTATCGCGATAAAAAACGCGGCCTTCTTTGAACATCTTGATCGGGTCATTGTCGGCCCCTTCGATCAGGCCTGACCTTTTCGCTTCGTCCGGGTTGGCCTGTTGAATGGCTTTCCAGCCTGACTTGGTGGGTGACAGGCCGGGATAGGCGGCCATCTGGATAGATTTCACCTGCCCGGCGGGACTGAGCATGTAAGTGATGAACTTGTTCGCAATCTCGGCCTTTGTGGTGCCCTTGCCGATGGAATAGCTTTCGGTCCACTGGATGCCGCCCTCTTCGGGGATCACGGAATCCACCTTGGCACCGTCCTTGCGCAAGTCACCAGTGATCCAATCCCCAATGCCGACCATCGCCAGCATCCCGCCGTTTTTCATGTTGGAGAAGGTGCCGCCATAGTCGAAATAGCCGCCGGTCTGGGGCTTTAGGCTCAGGGTCTTGTCCTTGACAGCACCCCATGCCACCTCGTCAACATCAAAGGGCGAAGGTGTCTTGTTGCCGTTGAGCAGGGACATCTGGCCAAGGCTGGGCAGGTGCCAGTCGAAATGCCCGACCTTTCCCGCAACCATTGGGTTCCAATAGGCATTGTAAGTCATCGCTTCTTCGCGTGTCAGCGCGTCTGTGTTGTAGGCGATGCCCAACAGGCCATAGCGCACCATCACGGACCACAGCTGATCGCCCGTCCAATGGCCGGGGAATTTCTGGAATTCCGGGTAGAAATCATCAAGCGGATACAGTGACGCATCCATCGGCTCGATGTATCCCGCACCATTCAGCTGCTGCACAAATTCAGCATCCGACAGGATGATGTCATAGGTGCCGGGCGGCGATTGAGAGATGAGTGCCAGCATGTTGTCGCCACCGGCATAGTATTTCGGCACGAATTTGACGTTATTCGCGGCCTCAAACTCGTCCACCATATCGGGTTCGGCATGGCCGTACTATGCCAGCATGTTGATCTGGACCGGGTCGGCGGCCCAAACGCGGTCGAGCATAGGTGCGGTCAAGGCAACGGTCGCGACACCTTGCAACAGGGTGCGACGTGAAAGGTGAATGCGGTTTTGTGACATGAATGGCTTTCCCCGTTTTGGTGGCCATGGGATCGATTCGCCCTGACCTTGGGGAAAAAATAGGGGTGGTGTGAACCATTGTGGAAATTTTGTAGCTGTATGGGTTCATAAATTCCACTTATGTGGGCGACCCCTGCCCGGCGAGGGTAATCTGCTGCAGCAACCATTGGGCCAAACCGTGGCCAGCCTTGGTCAGACGGGCGTGTTTTTAGAACAGCCCGATCTTCAAAGGGGCCAGCGGGGGGAAGCCTTCGTCCGCGCGCCCGATGCGCATGCCGGGGGTCAGCGTGGCGGGGGTCAGGGCGCTGGCCCCCAGACCCGCCACAACGGCGGCCTGAATGCCTGCCACAGCACTGACGACCAGCATTGTCTTCCAGCTTTTGCGTGCGCCGCGCAGGCCAGCCGCTTGCGTTCGGCATATTCGCAAGGGTCAGGGTGGCGGACCAGTGGCAGGTCCGTGCGCGGGGGCCATGTGAAAGTGTCGGCGACGACCCATAGCGGGGTGATACTGGCCGCACTGACCAGAAAAGGTGCATCATCCGATGGCACAATCCCAAGGATCAGATCGAGCCGGTCGGCGGCCAGTTCCGTGCGCAAATCGCGCGACAGTTTGCTGTCTACCTCAATCCGTACTTCCGTGTGGCTGGCCGCAAAGCGGGTGATTGCACCAAGCAGATAGCCATTGGAGAAATCAGTGGGCAGGCCGACCTTGATCCAGCCGGTCAGGGATTCGTTGGTGAAATACCATACGATGTCATCATTCAGCCGCAGCATTTGGCGGGCATAGGGGCCAAGCGCCATGCCCGCATCGGTCAGGCGCACTGTCCGCCCGTCGGCCTTGAGCAGTGTGGTGCGCAACAGATCTTCCAGCCGGCGGTTTTGCAGGCTGACGGCGGGTTGCGTACGGCCAAGTGCGACAGCGCGGGTATAACTGCCAAGGTCAACCACGGTCACAAAGGTGCGAAGAAGATCTGTGGGCACATTGGTCAGCATGGCGCGGGCAGTTCCATTTCTTATGCAGGCATAGCGATTATCAATTTTGTCTGTCCTCGAATGATTCATACCGATGCTGCAAGAGGGAGTTTGCAATGGACCGCAGTGCGTTTCACCGCTTGTTCAAGACACCGGGGCCTGTGGTGGCGCCGGTGATCCATGTGCAGGATCGCGCGCAAACGCTGCGGAATGCAGCGCATGCCGTGCGGTTGGGTGCGCCGGGCATCTTTCTGATAAATCACGACTTTCCGGTGGCTGACTTTGTGCCCATCTTGCGCGCTGTGCGTGCCGATTGCCCTGATCTGTGGATCGGCGTGAATTTCCTGGCCCAATCAGGCCGGGTGGCCTTTCCCATTCTGGGCCAACTGGCGGTTGAGAAATGCGAGATTGATGCCTATTGGGCCGATGATGCCTGCATGGATGAACGCGTGGCCACGCAGTCCGAGGCCGAGGCGATTGCCGCCATCCGTGCGGCCAGCGGGTGGCGCGGCCTCTATTTTGGCGGCGTGGCGTTCAAGAAACAAAGGCCCGTTGACCCCGCTCTGCATGCACACTCTGCCCATATCGCGCGGCCGTTCATGGATGTGGTGACGACGTCAGGCGCCGCCACCGGGCAGGCCACGGACCTGACCAAGATCAAGAATTTCCGGCGTGGTCTGGGGTCCGCCCTTATGGCCATCGCATCAGGCATCACGCCCGATAATGCGGCCGATTATGCGGCGGATGTGGATTGTTTTCTGGTCGCCACCGGCATCAATGCACCCGGCGATTTCTACAACATCGACCCCGCGCGGCTGGCGGCATTGCTGGCATTGTCGCGCGATTTTGGAGCACCCAAGCCATGAATGACCCCAAAGGCCCGCGCGATGATCGTTGGTATCTGTCGCTGATGTCACCCAACACCAAAAGGCCCCAGTTTGCATGGCTTGACCCGACGTCGATCTACATCAACGCCGCCGCCTTTGCCGATTTGCTGGATGATTTGATCGCCGACCTGCAAGGCGTGGCCTTTGATGTGGTGGGCGGTTGCGATGCCATGGGCTTTGTGCTTGGCGCTGGCCTGGCTGCACGCACGGGGCGTGGTTTCCTGCCTATTCGCAAGGCGGGCAAGCTGTGTGTTGATACCGACCATGTCAGTTTCACGAACTATTCGGGCCGCACGCAGAATATGGAAATGCGCCTGCCCGCCTTTGCGCCCGCCACCCGCGTGCTGTTGGCGGATCAGTGGATACAAACAGGCGGCACGATAAAGGCCGCTGTCGCGCTGGTGGAACGTCAGGGGGGTGTTGTGGCAGGTCTGGTGACCATCGCCATGGAAACCTGTGCTGCAACCGATGCTTTTGCCGCAAAATATCCGATCGCCACCGCCGTCACGCCCGGCAGCCGTTGGCAGCCGGAATGCAAGGCCCAGCAGCTGTCCAGTTTTGACAGCTATGAACCGTCACGCACATTTCCAACGGCAGGCCGAACCGTGGCACCATCGTGAAGCGGGAAACAACAACCGCGGCGATATGGCCGCATACCGCCTAATCGCTGAACCGATGGTCCATTGACACTGATGGTTGCGCGCAGCCTGCTTCACCCACAATCCGCGATGGCACCCCGGCCACCGTCTTGCACGGCGGCACATCTTCCAAGACGACAGACCCCGCCGCAATGCGGCTGCAATGGCCAATCGTGATGTTGCCCAAAACCTTGGCCCCCGCCCCGATCAACACCCCGTCGCCGATCTTTGGGTGCCGGTCGCCATCCTCTTTCCCCGTTCCACCCAGCGTCACTGAATGCAGCATGGACACGTTGTCCCCCACCACAGCCGTCTCGCCGATCACGATGGAATGGGCATGGTCGATCATGATGCCCCGGCCAATCCGCGCATTCGGATGAATATCCACCCCAAATGCTTCTGACACCCGCATCTGCACGAAGTAGGCCAGATCGCGCCGCCCTTGCTGCCACAGCCAATGGCCCACACGATAGGCCTGCACCGCCTGATAACCTTTGAAGAACAGCAATGGCTGCAAATACCGATGGCATGCCGGGTCACGATCATAGACCGCCATCAAATCCGCCCGCGCCGCCTGCCCCAGTTCCGGGTCCGACGCATAGGCCTCATCAGCCATTTCGCGCAAAATCTGTTCGCTCATCTCGCCTGAGGCCAGCTTCAGCGAAAACCGGTAGGCCAGTGCCCGCTCCATCGTGGAATGGTGCAGCAGGCCCGAGTGGACCAGCGCGCCCAACAAAGGCTCTGTGCGGATCATCTCCACGGCCTCATCGCAAACGCGCGACCAGACCGGGTCAACCGTGCTTAGCTTTGGTTTTGTGTCCGACATGGCTGATCCTCCATAGGGAGGATCATAGCACGAGAACGCGGCAAGGAAACGGGGGAAGCACGGCGTTCACGCCATAGTGCCACGGCAGCCAGACATGTTTGTAATGCCGCTAAGAAACATGCATCCCCATCGCGCGGCTGCGGTGCAAACACCTCCGTATTCGCCCGTGCCATCAGGCTGCCATTGCCCCATTGCGGATGCGGCCTGCGACGACGTTTGTGAAAGGCGTGCGCCGCATGTGCCTGCTGCAAAAACATCTGAACCAGCACCTGCCACTCATGCCGCTCGCGCAAGATCAAAACCCGTGCCACCGCAATCAGATCACCTATCTGCAACGCCCGCATCACGCCACAGTCAGCGTCCGGAACGGCCCCGAACCGAACCGCGCCGAGACCTGCGCCACCTCCACCTGATGTGCGCCCAAGGCCCCGTCCGCCGTCTGGTTTGCGAGCGCATAAACCCACGACGGTTGCGTTACGGTCACCTCACGCACCACCAGACCGCCAACACGCATCCGCAAAACATAGCTCTCGCTATTCTCTCCCAGTGGCACTTCTGCCAATGTCCAGCTATCCCCATC
>JANNBG010000245.1:0-6322 GCA_031385205.1 Rhodobacterales bacterium | reverse complement strand
GCCGCGCAATGATCGCCGCCGCCTCGTCATTCAGCCCTTTCCAGTTGATGAACGCAGGCCGTGCGCGGTGGCTGATGAAGATGTTTTCCGCCACCGACAGGTCAGGAAACACCATCGGCTCCTGATAAATCGCAGCCACCCCTGCCTTTTGCGCATCCCGTGTGCCATGAAACACCACCGGCACCCCGTTCACCAAAATCTCGCCCGATGATGGCCGATGGATCCCCGTCATCGTTTTGATAAGTGTCGACTTTCCCGCCCCATTCTCGCCCACCACCGCATGAATCGTCCCCGGCAGCAGTGCCAGTGACACATCCACCATCGCCTGCGTCGACCCGAAGGTTTTGGTGACAGCTTTCATTTCCAGGACCGCTGCGGTCATGGGCCTGCCCTTTCCGGCGCAAAGCCCGGCCCCCGCTCAGGGACCGGGCACTCAAAGACTACTTGGCCGACGCCTCAACGTTATCCTTGTTGTACACCGTAAACGGCCCCATCAGGATACGATTGCCCGCGTCCCGCGTCGGGTCTTTTTCAATTGTGAAATCACCCATCCGCCCCGCCGTGAAGGACTCGCCAACCGCCCCGGTAATCGCCCCCGTCGCCAGCATATACGATGTGTAATAGGTCAGATACCCAAGGTCGACGAACGACCACAGCGCGAATTCCGGCGCACAACCGTTCATCGTATAGCTGACCATTTCCGACGGCAGACCCAGACCCGATACCTTCACCTTGTCGCACAGGCCTTCGTCCTGCATCGCCTTGGCCGCCGCCACGATGCCCACCGTCGTCGGTGCCATGATCAGCTTCAGGTCCGGGTATTTATCCACCAGTGCCAGGGCCCGGTTGTAACTCACCTCCGACTGGTCATCCCCATAGACCGTATCCACCAGCTTGATGCTCGCGTATTTCGGGTCTTTCAGTGTTTCCACCATCGCCGCGATCCAGGCATTCTGGTTTGCCGCATCCGGCGTCGCCGACAGCACCGCAAATTCGCCCGACCCACCCGTCGCCGACAGCGCCATATCCGCCATCACCGTGCCGATCGAATTGAAATCCACCTGCGCCACGAACACCGTCTCGCCCACCGCTGACGGGATCGGGCTGTCCCATGTGACAACTTTGGTGCCCGCCGCCTGTGCCGCCTCGGCCGCCGGTACGATCTGGTCGCCCGCGTTGTTTGACAGCATGACCACCTTCTGGCCCTGCGACCCAGCCGTCGTCAGAATCTCGATCTGCCCCGCGACAGAGTTTTCCGGCGTCGGCCCTGTGAACAGCAATGCCCCTGTATTGCCCAGTTCCGCATGGGCCTCTTCAGCCCCGCGGTTCGCCTGATCGAACGGCAGAATCCCTAAGAATTTTGGCAGCAGCACCATATCCGCCGCCTGCCCCGGCGTCGCCTTCATCGTCTCGGCCCACGCCGTCCCCATAAACGCCGTGCAAAGCGCCAGCGCCGACACTGTCAAATACTTCATCGTATCCTCCCGGTTTGATGATGTGCCGAATCGCTCCCCTGATCGGCTTGCTGGTATATTGGTATGACCAATTTCACAAAACAACTGTTTTCTGCGCCGCGATGCGTGACCAGTTCAGGCCAAATCCCGCACCGCCCGCCCTGCTGCCTGCAAAATCTCAAACGCGGCATAGCCCCGGTCATGTCGTGCGCGCGTTCCCGCTGCGGGCATATACACCCGGTACTCCCCCGCCATCGCCCCCATCGCCACCAGCAGCGATGGCTGCACACCCCCCGCCACCGCCCCCAGCATCGCCGCCCCCAGCAGCACAGGCTCCGCCGTAGCTGCCACCGCCACAGGCACCCCCGTTGCATCCGCCAGCACTTGGCGCACAAACCCGCTCGCCGCAGCCCCACCGCTTGCCACGATGACATCAATCACGATCCCATCCGCAGCAAAGGTCTTTAGCAACTGTCGCAACCCATAGGCCACGCCACACAGGCCCGCCACATACAGCCGCACCAGACTGTCCACACTGGTATCCAGCCCCAGCCCCGCAATCACCGCCCGTGCATCAGGGTCTGCCAAGGGTGATCGGTTGCCCAGAAACTCCGGCACCACATGCAGCCCATCCCCCGTTACCCCCGCCGCTTGCCCCTCCAGCCACGCCACCAGCGGCATGTCCCCCGCCAACCGCGCGGCCTCTCCCGCCGCCGGATGCATTGCAATCAAATGGTCAATCGCCGCTCCTGCTGCCGATTGTCCCCCCTCGTTCAGCCATAACCCCGGCACCATCGCCGAGAAATAGGGCCCCCAGACCCCCTTCACAAACACAGGCCCCACCGTTGACGCCATCGCACACGCCGACGTCCCAAAGATATAGGCAAGCCTGCCCCCAACCCCATCCGCCTGCCGCGCAATCCGCCCGCCAAGTGTGCCCACACCCCCTGCATGCGCATCAATCAGCGCCGCCCCGACTGGCGTGCCCGCCAACAAGCCCAGATCAGCCGCAGCAGCGGGTGTCAGCCCCTGCCCCAGCGCTGTGCCCGGATCCACAATATCCGTGCCGATGCGCACGAAACCTTCGTCCGCCAGAACCCCCAACCCAATGGCCCGAAAATACGCCGCATCCCATCGCCCTTCATGCGCCAGATATGTCCACTTACACGTCACTGTGCAGACCGACCGCGCCAGCGACCCCGTCGCCCGCCACGTCAGATAATCCGCCAGATCAAAGAAATGATCCGCCGCCGCAAAGGACGCAGGCAGATTACGCTGCAACCACAACAGTTTCGGCGTCTCCATCTCCGGCGAAATCCGCCCGCCCACATAGCGCAGCACCGCATGCGTCCCTGCGTTGATCTCGGCAGCCTCGCCCGCCGCCCGGTGATCCATCCACACGATGATATTGCGCTGTGCATCACCCGATGCACTGACGCTGACAGGCGCACCATCCGCTTTCACCGCCACCAGCGAACAGGTTGCATCAAACCCGATCCCCGCCACATCTGCCGCAGCAATGCCCGCCGCCCCCACAGCCTCGCGCACCGCACCGCAGACTGCCGCCCATATCTGATCGCTGCTTTGTTCGACCACATCACCCGCATCTTGCCACAGCGTGATTGCCCGCTTGGCCGATGCCAACAACCGCCCCTGCGCATCAAACACGCCCGCGCGCGCCGATCCTGTGCCCACGTCGATGCCAATTGTATGCATGTTACGCCTCCCCGGGCAGTTTCAGCTTCACTACATCGCCAATCGTCACCGTCAGGGGTCGCGCAAACATGAATAGCCTTTGCCAAAGAATGAGATTGCGGCACGCTAGCATTCGCCAGCGCCTCGTCCATCATTTCTTTCTGCAAAACGCCCAGACCATGACCGATGAAAAACCGGTCAGTCCGTTTGCTTTTCTGGGGAATGTTGGTGGACCCAGAGCGATTCGAACGCCCGACCCTCAGATTCGTAGTCTGATGCTCTATCCAGCTGAGCTATGGATCCACACAGCGCGGAAGTAGCGGTGCAACCCCCAAAGTGCAAGGGGGAAATGTCATCCGCCCTTGCCCACCATGCGCTTTGGCAGATGGATCGCAAACTCCGTCCCGTCCGCATCGCTGCGCACCAATTCCAGCCGCCCACCGTGTCCGCGCACCAGTTCTGCTGCGATGGTCAGGCCCAGCCCTGTGCCACCTTTCCGCACGCCACCCTGAAAGGCCGTGAACAGATGGTCACGCGCCCGGGTGGGAAGCCCCGGTCCTGTATCGCCCACGCGGATCCAGCACTCCGATGTATCCTCACCCGCCGACACCTCGATCGTCCCCGGCTTGCCCGTTGCAGCAATGGCCTGCTGCGCGTTGCGGATCAGGTTGGCCAGCACGCGGTGCAACTGTTCGCTGTCCGCCTCAACCACCATCCCCAGCGGTATGTCGATCAGACAGGTCACATCACTGCCTGCGATGAACCCTTCGCCCTCGGCCACGTCTTCCACCAGCGGCTGCAACGGCACCACCCGCAGTACAGGTGGCGGCTCTTCCGCCTTGCCGAATGTCAGCGTGGATTCGCACAAGGAGACCGCCCGGCTGATCGAATTCACCAGCTTCGGCACCGATTTCGCCACCACAGGGTCGCCGCTGCCATCAATCCGGTCGGCAAACAACTGCGCTGTCGTCAGAATATTCCGCAAATCATGGCTGATCTTGGCCACCGCGCCCCCCAGTTGCGCCAGACGTTCCTTTTGCCGCAACGCGCTCGTCAACTGCGTCTGCATGGATTGCAGCGCATCTTCCGCCGCGCGCAGTTCAACCACCGATGCTGTCGGGTGGATCACCCGCCGCGCATCCTCAGGGGCTTCGGCATAGGCCTGCATATGCTGCACCACGCGGCGAATGGGCACCACCAGCAGCCGCCGCACCGCCAAAAACAGCAAGAACGCCGTCACCACAGAAATCAGCGCCGACAGCGCCAGAATCCGCAAACCATAGTCGATCATCGCCGCGCGCAAGGCGCGTGTTTCCATTGTGATCTCGATCAACAACCCCGCCTCGCGCACCGGGTTACCAATGATGCGGATGATCTGGTTGTCTGGCGTCGCCAGCACCGAAAACGCCTCGCGGATCAGATGCCAGGGCATCGTCATACGCAAATCAATCGTGCGGTTGATCGGTTCTGGAATTTCTGATGACAGCACCAATTGCCGCACCTCATCGCGCCGCAGCACGACGTTGAAAACTTCCGCATTGGCCAGCAGTTCACGCTCCAGTTCCGGCATGATCATATCTTCAGATGCCAGCACCGACAACGCCGCAATCTGCGCCTTTTCCAGCCGCAGTTGCAGGTAATCCACCTCAAACCGCGCGATGGACGGCACAAAGATCAACACCTCGGCCAGCATGACGAAGACGACAGTCAGCAGCAGGAACCGCCCCGAAAGCGTGTTCATGAACCGCCCTTTGCGCAGGGTGATGGGATCAGCTGTTTCCATGGAGCGTATGGTTATCGGGTTTTGATGCATCTGCAAACGTTATGGAAATTTGGATCAAGGCAGAAAGCGTTGTACAAGGCAAACAAACTGTTTGACGCGCGGGTTCTCAAAAAGCTTGGGCGAAAAATAGCTGCCAGCCGCGCGTTTGCTGATCTCGCCCAATGTCGGGTAGGGCGCCACCATCCCTGCGATCTGCGACAGTTTCATCCGGTTGGCAATGGCCAGCGCCCATAGCCCGATCAACTCTCCCGCTTGCGGGCCAACGATGGAAACACCCACGGGCCGCCCCTTCACAATCATCAGTTTGAGCAAACCAACGGCACGCCCTTCGGTCTGGGCGCGGTCATTGTGGTGAAAGTCCTGTTTCAACACGGTCAGCGCCGCACCATGTTCTTTGCGCGCCTGATCTTCCGTCAGGCCCACCTGCGCCAGTTCGGGGTCCGTATAGGTAACCCACGGGATATGCGCCGTCGTGGCTTTTGCCGGCAGTCCGAATACAATCTGCCGGATCACCACGCCCGCATGATACCCCGCCATATGCGTAAACTGCAGCCCCCCCGCCGCATCACCCACAGCATAGACCCGGCGGTTGGTGGTGCTGCGCAAGTTTAGGCCAACCGTGATGCCCTTTGGTGTGTGGGCCACATTGGCCGCGTCTAACCCAAGCCCATCCACTTGCACCTTGCGCCCTGCCGCAATCAGCAAATGTGATCCAGTGATCACGCGCCCATCCACAAGCTGCACGACGACATTCCCATCGATCTTGGCAACGCTTGTGCCTTCCAGCACCTCCACCCCTTCGGCCCGTATGGCCGCCAGCACAATCGCTGCACAATCGGGATCATCCCGGCCAAGCGCCTTTGCCCCCTCGATCACAGTCACCCGGCACCCCAATCGCCGGTGCGCCTGCGCCATTTCCATGCCAATCGGCCCGCCACCAAGGATCAGCAAATGATCGGGGCGGGTCCGCAGATCAAAGATCGTCTCATTCGTCAGGTAGGGCACCGTATCAATGCCCGGAATGGGCGGAATGGCTGCGCGCGACCCCGTCGCAATCACAAACCGGCGCGCCGTGATCTCATGCTCCCCCGCTCGCAACGTCGCGGGCGATGTAAACACCCCCATCGCGCGGATCACCCGCACACCCAGCCCTTCGAACCGTTCCTGACTGTCCACCGGCGCAATCGCGGCAATCACTCGCGCGACGTGGTCTTTCACCGCCGCGAAATCGATCTGCGGCACCACGGGCGTAATGCCGAACGGCCCACCTGTCGTCATGGCATGCGCATGCTTGCCCGCCGCAATCAGCGCCTTTGATGGGATGCAGCCCGCATTCAGACAATCCCCCCCCATCTCACCACCTTCAACCAGCACCACGCGTGCCCCCATC
>JANNBG010000225.1:0-2881 GCA_031385205.1 Rhodobacterales bacterium | reverse complement strand
AAGGGTGACGCCTGCGGACATCAAAGCGATAAGGCCAGCATGGCCCTCGTTGCGCCACACATCGGCATGAACGCTAAGCAGCAGTTGCAGGGGCGATGTGAAGATTATGATGGCAAGATAGGTGTAGGCCATGCGTGCGATGTCAGCCTTGCCACCCGACAGTTGGCCGATGACAACGCCTGCAACAGTGCTGAAGGCTGCGATCAACAGCATGGACAGGAAGAGGGCCAAGCCATGCGCCTGAGCAAAAACAGCCATTGCGTCAGTTTGTTGGTCCGCCCCCAGCTGTCGGGCAAGAAGGCTGGACATACCGCCGCTGACAAGGGTCGAGAGGGCGATAGTGACCATCAAAATGGGAAACACGAGGCTTACAGCCGCAAGGGCATCAGGCCCGACAAAATGCCCCAGAAATGCAGCGTCGACCACGGCCAACATGCCACTCATCAGCATCATGACCATCATTGGCAGGGCATTAGCGACAAAAAGCCGCCCGATCGTGGCAGTTAAAAACTGGTTTTGGGATGCGTGTTGAGACGACATCATTCACTCCTCAGATGGGCATTTCAAACTGGAGGAGGCCTGCATTATCCACCACGAAATGCTTCGAGGGTGATTGATATGGTCGTTCTGGGCTTCACCGTGACTTGCGTCCGCAGGCGGCAGGTGCCCAACACCTGTGTCCCCTTACACTCTGCCGCTTGCAGTGTCAAGCCTTGGTCGTGTAGCTGTGGGTTCAAAGCCTGCCATGCGGCGGCGTGTTGCATCTGTGTTCGCATGCGTGCCCGGCCTGATCGACCTGCTAGCCCCTCAACTGTCATGCCTCATAAATTTGGGCTTTAGCGGAAGCTCGCGATCAAACGTGCTGTTCAGCGTTTGGATCACGTCCGTCAGGAAATCGGAAACGACAACGTTTGCGTGAAGCCAATCGCAACCCAGCAGCCAGAAAAGCAATGGAGACAATCCCTGCCTTGACGCCAGCATCACCCGACCTTCATAGTCAGCGGCGGCGCACGTCCAGGTGGAAATCAACACGGAAGCTTGCTGCGGTTCAACCGGATACGATTTCATTCGCGGAGGATATGCCTTGCGCCACCTGATCCGCGGAGTCGTCGTTCTGATCCTGCTCGGGATCGTCGGGCTGACAGTCGCAATCGTGGCGATTGCGCTGCCCTTTCCGACCATGCCACCAGAGACGGATGTCTTCGGCTTTTCTGCCCAGGGGGAAAAGAGCGCCAGAGAGATACCTCCCTTGCAGCAGTTTCGTGCCCGTGACGGCGATGCGCTGGCCTACAGGTTTTACGATTCAGCCAGCGAGCGGATCCTGATCTTCATTCACGGTTCCTCCTACCACGGCGGTGGCTATGATGAGCTGGCGACCTATGTCAGCGCGGCAGGCGCCGCCAAAGTTGTCCTGCCGAACATGCGAGGGCACTATTTCTCGGGCCGACGCCGGGGTGACGTCGAATACATCGGCCAGTACGAGGATGACATCGTCGACCTGATCCGCGAACTTCGCACGCAGGGTCACATGGGCCCCATCATCCTAGGCGGCCATTCCAGTGGCGCGGGCTTTGTGTTGCGGTTTGCGGGCGGCTTGGGTCCGCAGCAAGAGGCGGTTGCGGGCTACATCGCCCTTGCTCCGATCATTCCGCGCACCGCCGCGGTGCGGGGCGGCGACGCGGGTGGATGGAACGTCATTGATCTGCCGCGCATCCTCGGCCTTGTGGCGCTGAATGCCATTGGCGTGCACGGTTTTGACGGGCTTCCGATCATCGCCTTCAACAAGCCCGCCAGTGCCTGGAACGGGACCGAGACGCTTGCCTATTCCTGGCGGCTCAATTCATCTTATCACCCGCGCAATGATTATCAGGCGGACGTGAGAGCAATGCCCGCCAATGCGCTGATCCTGGTTGGCGACAAGGATGAAGCCGTCGATGGTGCCGCGCTGCTGGCTTTGCTGCACGATGCAGGCTACCGCGGCGGCGCGGAAATCCTGGCACAGACGACGCATTTCGGCATTTTCCATACGCCCGAGGCGTTGCAGCGGGTGGCGGATTATGTCGCCAGTATTCCGGAACCTTGAAGGGCACCATGGCGCGCGTCACGAAAACGCCTCTGCCAGAAGGTCATAGACCACACGAATGCGGCGGCTGGTCAAAAGCTCGCGGTGGGTGGTCAGCCAGAACGGCACTGGCAGGGACACGAGGTCAGGCAGGACTGGTTCCACGCCGGGTAGCAGGGCGGCAAATTCCTTTGGCATGACACCGATGCCAAAGCCCTGCCGGATCAACTCGCCCGCCACCACGCCATTGTCGGTCACCACCTTGAACTGCGACCGTGTCAGGGCAAGGCCGCACGAATTCAGCCCGGCGATCAGCCGCTCCACCGGGGCAAAGCCGATGAACGTGGCGTCCAACAGGTCGGCGGCAGTTTGGGGTCGGCCATACCGGTCCAGATAACTGGTTGCGGCATAAAAATGCGCGGATGACGTACGGACCAGTTTCGCGATCAGTTCCGGCTGATCCGGGCGGGCGTGGCGGATGGCAATATCCGCCTCGCGCCGCCGCAAATCGCGGATGTCGTTGGAGGCGAGAACCTCAATCTCGATCCCCGGCGCAAGTTCTTTCAGGCGCAGCAGAATGGGCGGCAGGAAATAGGCGGCCAGCGCGTCACTGGCGGTGATGCAAACCTGCCCCTCGTTCGCCTGTGACTGGCCAGAGGCGGACAGGGCGATACCGGCCGCGGCCTCGCCCATAGCGCGGAACTGGTCCAGCAGGTCGACCCCGGTCGGCGTGATCGCCAAGGACCGCCCGACCCGGTCGAAGAGGACGACACCCAAAGCCTCCTCCAGCGCTGCCACCTGCCGCGACAAGGTGGGTTG
>JANNBG010000207.1:0-6725 GCA_031385205.1 Rhodobacterales bacterium | reverse complement strand
GATGGGGTGCCAGACAAAGGGCAGGGCAAAGGCCCCGGCGATGGTGCCAAAGGCGGCGGCATAGAACAGCGCGGTCCACGCGGGTTCATGCGGGCCGATGCGGCGGGTCAGCAGGGCATTGGCCGTGTAGCAGACGGCGGCCCCAAGCGGCAGCAATGCAGCGGGGGTAAAGACGCCCATGCCGGGGCGGATGACGATCAGCGCACCACACATGGCGACAAAGACGCCCGCAATGCGGCGGGGCCCAAGGGATTCGCCAAGGAACAGGGCGGCCCCAAGGGTGATAAGGACGGGGTTGATGTCGGTCAGGGCTGTCGCCTCGGCGAGGCCAATATGCGCGAGGGCGAGGAAAAACAGGCCGGTTGCGCCAAACTGGCTGGCAGAGCGCCAGAGGTGCAGAACAGGAAACCGGGTGTGCAGCAGGGCGGGGATGCGGCGGTTGAGCAGCAGCGTGACGATGACAAACATACCGGCAAAGCGGGCCCAGATGACCAACGGGGCAGGGTAGCGGGCGATCAGGCCTTTGGCGGTGGCGTCCATCAGGGTGAACAGCAGGATGGCGGTCAGCATCAGCAGAATGCCGCGTGTGGCGGTGGACTGGGGGGAAGAACTGGTCACGACCAGAACATTAGGGGGGTGCGCGTGGATGGGCAAGGGTGGCATACAATGGGCAACTTGGGTATTTAGGTCCGTAAGAAACGCCACAAGGCGGGATGTGGGATAGGGCGCGGGATTTGGATATTTGTGGGAAGATGAACGCGGTGCTGGTGGCGGTGCTGCTGCTGCTGGCTGGGACTTCTGGTGCGCAGGAGTTGTCCGGGTTGGCGCGGCTGGATGCGGCGCAGTCGGCGATTGCGGATGCGGGGGATGCGGTGACCTTGCGGTTGGCAATCTCACAAGCGGTGCCGTGGCGGGTGCGGGTGCTGGACGCGCCGCCACGGGTGGTCATGGATTTTCGTGAGGTGGACTGGACGGGGATTGACGGCGTGCCCAGCACATCACGCCATGTGGTGGGCGTGCGGGCCGGGGCGTTTCGGCCGGGGTGGTCGCGGCTGGTGCTGGAATTATCGCAGCCGATGGTGGTGGCGCGGGCAGGCATGCTGACCGGGGATGGCGTGGCGGTAGAGGTCACGCTGGAACCTGCGTCACAAGCCGATTTCGCGGCCAAGGCGGCCTTGCCAGAGCCTGCGGCATGGGCACTGCCAGAGGCGGCGGATTTGCCCAAACCGGTGCTGCGGGGGGACGGGCCAGTCGTCGTGGTGCTGGACCCGGGGCATGGCGGCATTGATCCGGGGGCGGAACGCGGGGATGACACGGAGGCGGATCTGGTGCTGGCCTTTGCGCGCGAATTGAAAGAGGCGTTGCTGCGGGATGGCGGGTTCGCAGTGGTGATGACGCGGGATGAAGATACGTTCGTGCCGCTGGAGACGCGCATTTCCATGGCGCGGGCGGCGGGGGCTAACCTGTTCTTGTCGCTTCACGCGGACGCGCTGGAGGAGGGCGAGGCGGTGGGGACCACGATCTATACGCTGGCCGATGATGCGGGGGATGAAGCAGCAGAGGCCTTGGCAGAACGGCATGACCGGGATGATCTTTTGGCGGGGATTGATTTAAGCGCACAGGATGATGTGGTGGCGACAGTGTTGATGGATATGGCGCGGACGGAAACGGCACCGCGTACGGCGCGGCTGTCACAGGCGCTGGCGGTGGCGATCACGGCGGCGAAGTTGCGGATGCACCGCCACCCGCAGCAACGGGCGGGGTTTTCGGTGCTGAAATCGCCGGATATTCCGTCGGCCTTGCTGGAACTGGGGTTTCTGTCATCGGAACGTGATCTGGCCCGGCTGAAGGATGCCAATTGGCGCAGTGCGATGGCAGGGGCCGTGGTGACGGGGCTGAAGGCCTGGGCTGCGGAAGATGCAGCCTTGGCAGCTTTGCGCAAATAGCTGTGCAATGGGTGGCCACCCTTACGGCCCTGCGATATAAGGGCTACTTACGGGCATAGGGGCTGGGTTAGTGATACGGTTTATCGGGTCTTTCTTTGGCGGTCTTTTCACCACCATCACCATGGGTATGCTGTTTGGCGCGCTGACCATTGGGGCGGTGTTCTATGCCTATTCGCGTGATCTGCCGAGCCACGAAAGCCTTGCGCAATACGCGCCGCCGACGATCAGCCGGATTTATTCCGGCGAAGGCCAGATGATCGACGAATTCGCCAAGGAACGCCGGTTGTTCGTGCCGATTGAGGATATTCCCGATCTGGTCAAGCACGCGTTCATCAGTGCCGAGGATAAGAATTTCTACACCCACCACGGTTATGATGCCGAAGGCATGCTGGGGGCCTTGCGTGATGCTGTCACGTCGCGTGGGCGCAATGTGCGGGGGGCATCGACGATTACGCAGCAGGTGATGAAGAACTTCCTTTTGTCAGGGGATCGCACGGGTGAGCGCAAGATCAAGGAGATCATTCTGGCCACACGGCTGGAACAGACGCTGACCAAGGACAAGATCCTCGAACTGTATCTGAACGAAATCTTTCTGGGGCAGAACAGTTATGGTGTGGCGGCAGCAGCGCAGACCTATTTCAACAAGACGCTGGACGAGCTGACCCCGGGCGAGGCGGCCTATCTGGCAACCTTGCCCAAGGCCCCGTCCGATCTGCACCCGGTGCGCAACCGGGAAAAGGCGCTGGACCGGCGGGCCTATGTGTTGGGGCGGATGGCCGAGGATGGCTATATCACGCCCGAAGTGGCGGATGCGGAAAAGGCCAAACCGCTGCTGACGGTGCAGGGCGGTGAGGTGCCGGCATTCCGAGACGAGATGCCGACGCGGGATTACTTTACCGATGAGATCAGGCGGCAATTGTCGGGCACCTTTGGCGAAGAGGAATTCTTTGGCGGGGGCCTGACGATCCGCGCGACCGTGGATGAGGAATTGCAGTCAGCCGCGGCCAAGGCGCTGCGCCGGGGTTTGGAAAAGTTTGACCGGGGGCTGGGGCGTTGGCGCGGCACGGGGCTGACGATCCCGGTGGACAAGCTGGGGTCGGAGGCGGACTGGCGCACGGCGCTGACCGAAGTGGTGGTGCCGCGCGATATTGACGGCTGGTATCCGGCGGTGGTCATTCAGGTGGGCGAAGACGAGGTGCGCATCGGGATTGAAGGGGTGCAGGAAACCCCGGAACAGCCCTTTGTCATCCCACGGTCGGATATCGACTGGATGCGGGGGTCATTCGCCGAAAACTTCAAACCGGGTGATGTGATCTTTGTGCGGCGGGTGACCAAGGATGAGGATGACAGTTTCCTGAACTGGTCGGCACGCCAGGTGCCCGAAATGCAGGGCGCGTTCATGGCAATGGACGTGAACACGGGCCGCGTTCTGGCGATGCAGGGCGGGTTCAGCTATCAGTTTTCGGTGTTCAACCGCGCCACACAGGCGACACGGCAGCCGGGATCATCATTCAAACCCTTCGTCTATGCGGCGGCGTTGGACAGCGGGTTTTCACCGGCGACCATCGTGGTGGATGCGCCGATCGAGGTGGACACGCCGCAGGGGCTGTGGAAACCGCAGAATGCGTCTGACAAATATTATGGCCCGACAACGATCCGTAATGGGTTGGAACAGTCGCGTAACCTGGTGACGGTGCGCATCGCACAGGAAATCGGGATGGAAACGGTGGCGGGCTATGCCGAACGCTTTGGCGTTTACAACCCGATGAACCCGTTTCTGGCCAATGCTTTGGGCGCGCAGGAAACCACGTTGTTCAAGATGGTGGCGGCCTATGCGATGTTTGCGAATGGCGGCGAGCGGGTGGAACCCACGCTGGTAGACCGGGTGCAAGACCGCTTTGGCAAAACGATCTTTCGGCATGACCAGCGGATCTGCGAAGACTGCACTGCGGCGGAATTGCCGGGTGGTGCAGAGCCAGACATCACCAGCAACCGCGAACGGGTGATGGATGCGATCACGGCCTATCAGCTGACGTCGATGATGGAGGGCGTGGTGCAACGGGGTACGGCGCGCGGCATCAACCTGCCGGTGCCGATTGCGGGCAAAACAGGCACGACGAACGAGGCGAAAGATGTGTGGTTCATCGGGTTTTCATCCAACATCGTGGCGGGCTGTTACATCGGCTTTGACCAGCCGAAAACGATGGGCAATTCGGCCACGGGCGGGGGTCTGTGCGGCCCGGTATTCGAGCAGTTCATGAAAGTGGCGATCAAGAAATACGGGGGCACAGATTTTGCAGTGCCGCCGGGCGGGTACTTCGTGAACATCGACCGTTTCACGGGCGCGCGTCTGGGGCCGGGGGCCACGGGCGACAATGTGGTGGCGGAATATTTCCGTGATGGTGAAGACCCGTTGACGGGTCTGGGCGTTATCGTGGATGGCGGCTTTGGCATGGGGTCGAACCTGCCCTTGTTCGCCTATGGCGAAACGGATGGTTTGGGTGGCGGGAACACGGTGACGAACGCGGCGGGCAAGGCGGTGGTGGTGCCACGCAAGGCGGACTTTGGCACGGTATCGTCGGGTGGGCTGTATTAGCGGCGGTTATCGCCCATGGCTGCGGTCATATCCGTGGCGGATGGTGGGGGACCAGCCATCAAGCGCACCCGGCGCGGGCGCAAAGATATCAATGCGCAAGGGATAGCAGGCTTGGGTATCGCTGGAATGGCTGGCGCTGCAATCGCCACCGGGGCAGGTGGACAGTGCGCCCAGCAGGTCTATTTCGGCAAAGAATTCGATGTAGTCGCCAATGCGTACGGGGCTGGCCTTCATGAAATACTGATGCGTATCGCGGGTAAAGCCGGTGGCCATGAACACATTCAGCACGTCGTGCACATGCGTTTCCGCCACGTCCAATGGCAGGCCCGTGGCATCGGCCAAGGCGCGGGTCAGGTTGGAATGGCAGCAGTGGTGATAATCCACGCCGTTCAGCATGTGGTTGGTATAGGGGTCACAGCGGGTGCCGATGACATCATGCACACCTGCGCCATCGGCATCAAAGCCGTACCAATCCAGCGTGTTGGCGGTGATCGTCGCCATGGCGCGCAGATGGGGCAGGCTGCTCCACATCCGGTGGCCCGTGGTCAGATGCGTGGCATGCAGGGCGCGGGTTTTGCCGCTGAAGAACCGCTCGGTCAGATCGGCGGCATGCCACAGGTTCAGATCGGCCACTTGCGGGCCAGCGTGACAGGTGATGCGGAACAAATGGCCTGCGGGCACCTGAAAAGCGCGGCCATCACGCGGGGGCACGATGATGGTGTCGGTCAGGGTCATGCCATCCCGCGCGCGGGCGTAAAAGGCGGTATCGACGGGGGGCAGTTGATCCACCGTGTAGGTGAGCACAGGGGCGGCACTGCGGCGGGCATCGGCATCGGCGGGTTGCATGCGGGCTCCATCATCTTGACGCCTGTTTGTTGCACCGCTGGGCTGCGCGGTAAAGGGCGCGACCTTGCCCCCATGCACCTGACCCGCTATCACGCGGCCTGACGGACAGGAGCCCACCCCATGCGTGCCGAAACCCAATCTTATGTGGATGCAATCCGCAAATCACTGGCCTTGCTGGCGCAGCGAATGGATCATGAGACGGCACCGCACCGGCTGGAGGAATTCGATGCGCTGATCGAAAGCCCCGATCTGTGGAACGACCCGACACGGGCGCAGGGGCTGATGCGCGAGCGGCAGGCGTTGCTGGATGCGCTGTCGACCTACAAGCTGATCGACGAGTCGTTGCGCGATAATGTGGAACTGATCGAGTTGGGCGAGGCGGAGGGCGATGCGGGCATCGTGACAGAGGCGGAAGTGGCCCTGCGCGATATGATGGCGCTGGCAGCGGCAAAAGAGCTGGAGGCGCTGCTGGATGGTGAGGCGGACAGCAACGACACGTTCCTGGAGATTAACGCAGGTGCGGGCGGGACGGAGTCCTGCGACTGGGCATCGATGCTGGCGCGGATGTATGTGCGTTGGGCCGAACGCAAGGGTTACACGGTAGAGATGCAGTCGGAAACGGCGGGGGAAGAAGCGGGCATCCGGTCGGTTGCCTATAAGATTACCGGGCATAACGCCTATGGCTGGCTGAAGTCGGAATCGGGTGTGCATCGGTTGGTGCGGATTAGCCCCTACGATTCTGCGGCGCGCAGGCATACGTCGTTTTCGTCCGTATGGGTTTACCCGGTGGTGGATGACACGATTGATATTGATGTGCAGGACAAGGATATCCGGATCGACACCTATCGGTCATCCGGGGCGGGCGGGCAGCATGTGAACAAGACGGATTCGGCCGTGCGGATCACGCATTTTCCGACGGGCATCGTGGTGACGAGTTCGGAAAAATCGCAGCACCAGAACCGCGATATTGCCATGAAGGCATTGAAATCGCGGCTGTACCAGATGGAACTGGACCGTCGGAACGCGGCGATCAACGAAGCGCACGAGTCCAAGGGTGATGCGGGCTGGGGCAACCAGATAAGGTCTTATGTGCTGCAGCCCTATCAGATGGTGAAAGACCTGCGCACATCCGTGGAGACATCGGATACGGGCGGTGTTCTGGACGGCGATCTGGACCGGTTCATGGCGGCGACGCTGGCCATGGGCGTATCGGGCAAGGGGCGGGCAGAAGCCGAGTAGGATGGGCAATCTGCCCATCGCTGTTTTTCATTCAAGCGCGTAAGGGGAAGATGGGCAGATTGCCCATCCTACTCGTTTTTGGTATCGGTAAAGGTGGC
>JANNBG010000175.1:0-2886 GCA_031385205.1 Rhodobacterales bacterium | reverse complement strand
CCCGCGCCGCCGGTGATGCTATCGCGGCCAATGCCACCCCACAGCCTGTCACCACCCGCATGGCCCAGCAGCAGATCATTGCCCATTAACCCATACAGCCGGTCATTCAGCGAGGTGCCACGCAGCGTGTTGTTGCCATTGGTGCCCGCATCGTACTTTCCGTTGTCCCATGTTGATGCTGGGCGGTCATCGCCCGTCCACCATGGCGGTAAGTCCGTATTCGCATCTGTAATGGCCCCGGTGCGCGGTTCGGGGATGAAATCAGGTCCATTCCAATGGCCGTAATCGCCACCATCCCCCGGCCGCCCGACATCAGAATACCATGCAAACGCGCCCGTGCCGACTGTGGCCCAGGCGGCGACCTCTGCCTCATAAACCTGTCGCATTTCCTGTGATTGGGTAAAGCGGATGGCAAAGTCGGTCAGGGCTGGGTCTGCGTTCGGGACATCGTTCAACAGCAACGCGCCGCCTTCATAGACCATGAAATCCAAGCCGTACTTATCCGCCAGCGCCCGCCCCTTTTGCCAGTTGGGCAGCAAAGATGTGTTCAGCTGGTTGATCAGAAAATCCCGCGCCCGCCCAAAGCCGCCATCCGCATCGGTCATCCAATCGCGGATCATGTCAGCGGTTGATGCGCCTGGCGCATACCATGTCAGATAGCCATCAGTGGCCAAAACGTCAAAGTCATGCGACACGGGCCGCGTGCCACCTTCTGCCACAAAGGACGGCGCACGCAGCATGACCTCTGCCTCGCCCGTGCGGAACATGTCATCATCTACCGTCAGCGTCGGGCGCAAGACTGTGGAATTCGCCCCAAACTCTGCCGCAAAGATATCGGCCATTTGTGCTGCTTTGACGCCGCAAAACTGCCCCGCGGCAAAGGCATCCGTGCCAAACCGGCGGGCGCCACCACGCACAAAATAATCGTGCTGATCGAAACCATCGGTCCAGTATTCGTTCGAAAACTCGACCATCAGCTTTAGCCCGCGGTCCAGATGGTCATGCACATAGGCCGCCGCCTGCTGCATGAACGCGCGTGATGCGGTGTGCGGGATGTTGATCCACAGGTCAGACCGCGCTTCATTGGCCATTCGCACCAACAGCTCATACGGCATGCCACGCCCGGCCGTGCCCCAGTTGGCCTGATCGGCAGTTTCAATGTTGCGCGTCCAGTCGACAGAGGTCGGAAGGTTTGTGCTTTGCCAGTCATGCGTGCGCAACACGCGGAAATCATCGACACGGTCAAACCAATCGGGGTTGAACCGCTCTCCCGCCGCGATCAGGTCGGCGTCATCGGCACTGTACAGCTGAATGTTGCGGATGTGGTTGCCGGTGTTGTTCGGGTCCGTGCTGTTCAACACAATCGTCAGGCCATCGTCCTGCGTGTTCCCTGCGGCATCTGTGTAATCCGGGCGAAAGGTGATGAGGATCTTGTTGTGGCCGATCCGTGTATATGCGGTATTCACGTCGATAGACCCGGCCCCATCCCATTCCATGATGAACTGCTGGGCGGGTGCGATGTGGCCGTAAAACACATTGGCAAATATGCTGGTAGCCTGCCCATTGATGATGGGCAGATCGGTCACCCAGCCGCGCGCATCGGTTTGCAACTGGTCCGGCCGCAGCACAACGTCGCCTCCAGGCGTAAAGTAACGCCAGTCGTCGGCCCCCTTCATCATGTCCAGCGCGATGAAGCTGTCACCATAAGGTTCCGGTCTGCCGCCGAGGTTAAGTCCCTGTGACGGGCCAACTGTCATTGCGCATCTCCGCTACGCCTTACCTTGGCAAAGCCTAGCCATCCGCGACCTGCGTTCAAACGCGCAACTGTCGCAGGCGGCTGAACCGGCGCATTCATGCTTGTGCAATCGCAAGTCGCGCGCGCCGATTGCCATCAACCATCATATCCTGATTGCCCAGCATTTGTGCAGCTGCAGCATACCCGCCCATATTCCCGCCAAACCGACAGGCGACATCATGCTTTGGCGTCCTTTCCGTTGAACGCTGTGTAGTGCTGTCTTTGGGTGGCAAGGGCCGGTCGCGCAGGATCGGTCTGGAATTGGTGTGCGGTGACGATCGCAATTGGACATTCGTCGCCACCGCACGGGGTGCAACTGAAGTTGCCTACTGATTATGGACCATCCCCACAGAATGGGAAGGGTCCCGCAGCAGGCCGAAGGAAGGGGACGGATATGAAACTGACACGTCGCATGCTGCTGGCGACGGGAGTGGCCGCAATGGCACTTCCGCGCATGACATTGGCTGCTGATGAAACAATCAAAGTGGGTGTGCTGCATTCGCTGTCGGGCACGATGGCGATTTCGGAAACCACGTTGAAAGATACGATGCTGATGCTGATTGCGGCGCAGAACGCCAAGGGCGGCCTGCTGGGCAAACAGATCGAGGCTGTGGTGGTTGACCCGGCATCCGACTGGCCGCTGTTTGCAGAAAAGGCACGCGAGTTGCTGACGGTGTCGAACGTGGATGTGATGTTCGGCTGCTGGACGTCCGTTTCACGCAAATCGGTACTGCCGGTGATTGAGGAACTGAACGGCCTGCTGTTCTACCCGGTGCAATATGAAGGCGAGGAATCGTCGAAAAACGTGTTCTACACAGGGGCCGCACCAAACCAGCAAGCCATCCCGGCCACGGATTATTTCCTGGATGAGCTTGGGGTGCAGAAGTTTGCATTGCTGGGCACGGATTATGTCTATCCGCGCACCACGAACAACATCCTGGAGGCGTATCTGATTTCCAAAAGCATCGCCAAAGAGGATATCTTCGTCAACTACACGCCATTCGGCCATTCGGATTGGTCCAAGATCGTGGCCGATGTGGTGGCGCTGGGTGCCGATGGTAAAAAGGTGGGGGTGATTTCCACCATCAACG
>JANNBG010000174.1:0-4533 GCA_031385205.1 Rhodobacterales bacterium | reverse complement strand
CGTAATACAAAGGCGATGGCCTGCCCACATAATGCTTCCACAGCCAATCCATCTCCGCCCAGAATTCCGGGTCCGTCTTGGCAAACTCATACCGCGCCTCAAGGTCCAGGATCAGCGGCATCAAGGTTTCCGACACAAACCGCCCGCCAAACATACCAAACCGCCCCTGCTCATCAGGGCCCGTCATGAAACTGTTGATCCGGTCGTCGGGCATGCTGTCCTCCATGTGTTCACCATGGCTTATCGTTCAAATGTTCACGGGTAAAGCGTGGCAAGGCGTAGCAGTTATGATAGCGTCTCCCGATGGACGACCGCATCGAAATACGAGGCTCACTCGAAGAAGCCGAAGCCCGGCTTGAAGAACTCGTGGAAGCGTCACTGGCTGGCGCAGACGTCATAATTTGTGACAACCGTGGCCCCAGAGCACGATTTGTGCCGTTGGACCAAACTGAACCTTCGGAATAAGCCTTACCCCAACGCCCGCACAAACGCCGCAACCGCGGCGTGATCCTTCACCCCCGGGGCAGATTCCACCCCCGATGCCACATCCACTTGCCGCGCCCCTGTCAGCCGCACTGCCTCGGCCACGTTCGCGGGCGTCAGCCCCCCGGCCAGCATCCAGGGCCGCAGCCATTTGCGCCCCACCAGCAGTCGCCAGTCGAAACTGACCCCATTCCCCCCCGGCAGAACCGCCCCCTTCGGCGGCTTGGCGTCGATCATGATCTGATCTGCCACCAGCGAATAGTCCATTAGCGGCCCAAGGTCGCCCTCATCCGCCACGCCCAACACCTTCATCACCGGCAGGCCATAGCGCGCACGCACTTCGGCCACCCGCTCCGGTGTCTCGTGCCCGTGCAGTTGCAGCATGTCCAGCGGCACGCCCTCAACAATCTCGTCCAGAACGGTATTGGACGCATCCACCACCAGCGCCACCTTGGCCAACCCCGGCGGTGCCGCCAGTGCCAGATCACGCGCAAGGTCCAGTGCCACAAAGCGCGGGCTTTTCGGAAAGAAGTTCAGCCCGATATACGCAGCCCCTGCCACAGCCACGGCCTGCACATCCGCCACCGTCCGCAGCCCGCAGATTTTAACGCGTATGTCCGCCATTACGCCCGCTGCCGCGCAAGCAGCGCCAGTACGTCATCTTCCGGTTCCGGTTTTGTATCCCGCAATACCGCAAGCTCCCGCTCCAACCGCGCCACCTCGCGCGTTTTGCTGCTTGCCGTCACCCGGTGCTTGCTTTCGCGCACCCATTCCCACACGAACCCGATCAGCAGCCCCGCCACCACACCCCCCAGCAGCGCCAGGAACAACGGCATCTCCAGCGCCCAAGTGCCGCCAAAGAACGCCGCCATATCCATCGGCAGCAACCGCACCGTCACCGGTGCCCGATTGGCCAGCGCGATTGTCAAAAGCACAATCGCAATCACGATCAGAAGGGTATAGCGAAACGTGCGGATCATCGGTCTGGCCCCGGCATTGGTTACCCACCAACTATCATCGCAAAGCAATCCGGGTTCAAGGCAGGCTTACTTGCCGTTCAGCCGGTCGCGCAGCAGTTTGCCGGTTTTGAAGAACGGCACCTTCTTGTCATCCACCTGCACCGCTTCGCCAGTACGCGGGTTGCGCCCCACCCGTGCATCGCGCGATTTGACAGAGAATGCCCCAAAACCCCGCAGTTCTACCCGGTCGCCCTTGGCCAGCGCGTCGATGATCTCTTCGAACACTGTGTTCACAATGCGCTCCACATGGCGCTGTGTCAGGTGCGGATTTTCATCTGCGATATTCTGGATCAGTTCCGATCGGATCATCTGTTGTCCCCCCAGTGGTCACCCCAGCCGCAGGGGACGCCACGCATTGTTATCACTCGACTATAGGCGCAACGAAACCCCGCGCACAAACGAAAACAATGGAATTTGCCCCAAAGGAAAAGGGCCCCATCCTGCGATGGGGCCCCTTTAATGCCGATAAGCCATCAATCAGTTCTTATCGCCGCCCTTCAGCGCCGCGCCAAGGATGTCGCCCAAGGATGCACCCGAATCGGATGACCCATACTGTTCAACCGCTTCTTTCTCTTCCGCGATCTCGCGTGCCTTGATCGACAGACCCAGTTTGCGCGTTTTCGGATCAATGTTCGTCACCCGAACATCAATCTTGTCACCCACCTGGAACCGCTCTGGCCGCTGGTCTGCACGGTCACGGCTCAGGTCACTGCGACGGATGAATGACTTCGCGCCGTTGTATTCAACCTCAACGCCGCCCTCTTCAATCGCCGTCACTTCCACCGTCACGATGCCACCGCGCTTAACCCCGTCCACGGCATCCGTGAAGGTATCTTCGCCCAGTGCTTTGACCGAAAGGCTGATCCGCTCTTTCTCAACATCCACTTCGGTGACCGAGGCCTTGACCGTGTCACCCTTGCGGTAGTTTTGAATGGCGTCTTCGCCGCGCTGATCCCATGACAGGTCAGACAGATGCACCATGCCGTCGATATCGTTGTCCAAGCCAACAAACAGACCGAATTCGGTGATGTTCTTGACCTCGCCTTCGATGACAGCCCCCACCGGATGCGTTTCGGCAAACACCTCCCACGGGTTGCGCTGCGTCTGCTTCAGACCCAGTGACACGCGACGCTTGGCAGAATCGATCTCCAGCACCATCACCTCAACCTCTTGCGAGGTCGACACGATCTTGCCCGGATGCACGTTCTTCTTGGTCCAGCTCATCTCTGACACATGGACCAGACCTTCGACGCCTGCTTCCAGTTCCACAAACGCGCCATAATCCGTGATGTTCGTCACGCGGCCTTTGTGTTGCGTGCCCAGCGCATACAGCTTTTCAACCGCATCCCATGGGTCCGACTGCAACTGCTTCATGCCAAGCGAAATGCGGTGGGTTTCCTTGTTGATCTTGATGACCTGCACTTTGACCGTTTCGCCAATCGTCAGAATCTCCGACGGGTGGTTCACCCGGCGCCATGCCATGTCGGTCACGTGCAACAATCCATCAACGCCGCCCAGATCCACGAACGCACCATATTCGGTGATGTTCTTGACCACGCCGTCAACCGTCTGGCCTTCGGTCAGGTTGCCGATGACTTCGGCACGCTGTTCGGCACGCGATTCTTCAAGGATGGCACGACGCGACACCACGATGTTGCCACGCCTGCGATCCATTTTCAGAATCTGGAACGGCTGCTTCATGCCCATCAACGGGCCAGCATCGCGCACCGGGCGCACGTCAACCTGTGACCCCGGCAAGAACGCCACAGCGCCGCCCAGATCAACCGTAAAGCCACCTTTGACACGGCCAAAGATCGCACCATCCACACGAGTCTCGCTCGCATAGGCCTTTTCCAGACGGTCCCAGGCTTCTTCGCGGCGTGCTTTCTCGCGGCTGATCTGTGCCTCACCGCGGGCGTTTTCCACTCGGTCATGGAACACCTCGACCTCGTCGCCCACGTTGATATTTGGGGATTCGCCCGGCTCAGCGAATTCTTTAATGTCGATTCGGCCTTCCATCTTGTAGCCGACGTCGATGATGGCCTGGCCCGCTTCAATCGCGATGACCCGGCCTTTAACCACTGTGCCCTCTTCGGGCGTATCAATCTCAAAGCTCTCCTTCAGCAGAGCCTCAAAGTCTTCCATCGTTGCTTTCGCGCACATGTAGATCAGTTTCCTTTTCATGGTTTTCTGGCCACGCGGTTGGCTCCGCCGGTCTGTGGTGGTCCTGATCAGACAAAGCCGCCGTCACTCCGGCAAACCGGGCAGGTCACGACTCCTGTCTCAGGATGCGGGGGCTATAGCGGGAAAGCCGTTTAGACGCAAGGATTGCTCCACCGCCCCAATCGCCCGCGCGACCGCCTCTTCCACCGTCATCGCACTCGTATCCAGCACCAGCGCATCCCCAGCCTGCATCATTGGTGCCACATCCCGCCCCGCGTCCCGTGCATCGCGTTCCTGAACCTCCGCCAGCACCGACGTCTCATCCCCCCCCAGTTCCAGCCACCGCCGATGCGCCCGCACCTGCGCTGATGCCGTAACATACAGCTTCACCTCTGCCGCCGGGCAAATCACCGTGCCAATGTCCCGCCCGTCCAGCACCGCCCCCCCCTCAGCCCTCGCAAACCGCCGCTGAAACTCCACCAGCGCCGCCCGCACCTCTGGAATGACAGCCACGCGCGACGCCGCCTGCCCGGCCTCACCCGACCGCAAATCCCCCCGCGCCAAATCCGCAGGCACCAAGGATAACGCCGCCGCCACAGGATCCCCCCCCTTGGCCCCCACCGCCCGGTACAAAAGCCCCGTATCCAGATGTACAAAGCCAAACGCTGCGGCCACCGCCCGCGCGATCGTCCCCTTTCCTGCCGCCGCAGGCCCGTCAATCGCCACCGTAAAGATCATGGCATCAACTGCCCGCCGTTCACCTCGATCACCTGCCCCACCACATAGCCAGACAGCGCCTGCGACGCCAAAAACAGATACGCCCCCACGCATTCCTGCGGCCCCGCCAGCCGCCCCGCCGGGATCGTCG
>JANNBG010000171.1:0-3210 GCA_031385205.1 Rhodobacterales bacterium | reverse complement strand
CCGAAGTTCCGCGCAACCATGCCGGGCACGACGGCCCGGCAGCAATGGAAAACCCCAGTCAGGTCAATATCGATGACCTGGCGCCAGGCGGCAAGGTCGTAGCTTGCGACCGGTGCGGCCGGCCCGGCGATGCCGGCGTTGTTCACCAGAATGTCGATGCGGCCAAAGGCAGCCTCGGTTGCTGCCGCAGCCTGTTGCACGTTGTCCCAGACCGACTGGTCGCATGCGCGGGCAAGAAGGCGCTCACCAGCGTCAAGGGCCGCGGTGGCGCGCGTCATTTCGGCGGCATCCACATCCCAGATTGCCACCTGGGCACCGGCCGCCAGCAAGCGGCGCACGACCGCCAGACCGATGCCCTGTGCCCCACCTGTGACAACCGCCACCCTGCCCGTAAAGTCATGCCGCGTTTCGTTGGCCATGCCGCTTCTCCTTGTCAGATTGTCTTGTCGTGCCCGGCCGCTCCAGCCGGTCCATTCCCCAGAGCCTTGACCTGCGCGCGCGCCTCTCAGAGATCTTGCCAAGATGCGGTCGGAGGTATTCACCAAACCACCCGGCCCGCGTTCAAGGCCCCGTCACCTGGTATTGGCGGGGCCCTGGTTTCCTTTCTCCTGCCGGAGATGCTGGGAGGTCAGAACGCCGGTTTTACCGTTTCGACGTTTTCCTTGGTGACCACGGTCAGCGGGATCGGCAGGCGGGCTGCCACCTCTTTGCCATCGATAATCTCGGCAATGGTGTTGATGGCCAGAAGGCCATCCTCGATCGGGGACTGGACGATGGTCGAATACATTTCGCCGGTGCGGATGGATTCAAATGCGTCGACCTGACCGTTGATGCCGACCGTGGGCGGCACCGGCGCACCGGGTTTGGCCTCTTTCCACGCGTCGATGAAGCCGCGCGCCATGGTATCGTCATTGGCATAGACACCCTGAATCTGATCCCCGAAGCGAGTGATCAGGTCGCGACTGACGACCAGTGCCTTCTGCTGGTCGAAGTCGGCGTTGACCGTATCCAGAACGACGATTTCAGAGCCGATCTTGGCCAGCTGGTCCACAAATCCATCGACCCGCCCGATCGTGGTGCCATTGCCGGCCTGCCCGGCAATGATGACGACCGAACCTTTGCCACCCATCGCCGTGTTCAGCGAATCCGCCGCCATCTCGCCTTCTTGATAGACGTCCGGCCCGGTGAAGGACACGATGAATTCATTCGCGGCTGCATCCATCGGCGAGTTGATCAGGATCGACGGGATGCCAGCCTCCTTGGCGCGTGCCAGGCCGGGGATATAAGCCTGCGGATCCAGCGGCCAAAGGATGATTCCGTCGACGCCCCGGGCGATGCAGGTGTTCATCTGCTCGGTTCCGGTCTGCACGTCGAAGTTCTGGCTGAGGCGCATCACCTCGATGCCAAGCTCTTTGGCGCGGGCGTCGATCGCCTCGTTCGCCGGGGTGACATAGGGGTGGGCGTCGGCCGCAGTTACGTAGCAGACGGTCTTGGCACTGGCCCAGCCGGCCGATGTGACGATGGCGGCAGCGCCCAGCAGAATTGCGAGTTTGTTGGCCATGGTTTCCTCCTGTTATGGCTTTGGTCGTTAGGTGACAGGTACCGCGTGGGCCAGAGGGCCGGTGCGGATGGTGCGGTCCAGCACGACGAGCAGGATGAGGATTGACCCCATCACGACTTGCTGGACATAGGCAGGGATCGACTGGAACTCCATTGCGGTGGTCAGGGCGGTGATGGTCAGAACCCCGCCCAGCGTACCAAGGGCCGACCCTTTGCCGCCCTCGATGCGGGTGCCGCCGACCACGACCGCCGCGATGATGACCACGAGAATCTCGGAGCCGAACATTGGCGAGCCGGTGTTGGTGGTCAGGCTTTGCAGGACGCCCGCCATTCCGGCCAGACTGCCTGCAAGGACGAAGGACAGAAACACAGTCCGGTCGGGCGAGATGCCGCTGGCCGTGGCCGCCTCGGGGTTGGAGCCGACGGCAAAGAGGTTGCGACCGGCGACGGTCCAGGTCAGCCAGGCATGCAGGCACAGGATCAACCCGACGAACAGCATCGCGCGCAGTGTGAAGATCTCGAGGTAGACTTTCGACAGGGTAATCGACAGCATGATGTCTGTCCCCGGCACCGGCTGGCTTTCGGTCTGCCAATGCGCGATGGCGCGGAAGGCCAGCATCGTTGAAAGCGTAGCCACAAGCGAATTGATCCGGAACACAACCGTCAGAAGGCCGTTGATTGCCCCCAGGACAGCCCCGGCGAGAACGCCGACGGCAGCGGCTGGCCAGACCCCGAGGGCCGGCTGCAACATGACCGCGACAATGCCGCAGAGGCCGAAGATCGAGCCGACCGAAAGGTCGATCTGCCGCGCGATCAAGAGGACCGTCATGCCTATTGCGATCAGGCCGATGGACGCGCCCCGATCCAGTCCGAGCGACAGGGTGTTGATCCGAAGGAAGCCCGGCACGACGAGGGCCGCGACAATCAGCGTGGCCGCCAAGACTATGAAAACGCGGTAACGGACAAGACGCTCCAATGACCACAGCATCAGGCGGCCCCCCGGCGCCGCAGCGCCATGTCGAGGGCAACCGCCGCAGCAATCAACAGACCCAGCACAAAGCCCTGATCCGGGGTTCGCACGCCGTTCAGCACCATGACATTGGTCAGAAGCTGCACGAACAGGAGCCCGATGATGGCGCGGGGCACCGATCCCGAACCGCCGCTGATCGAGATGCCGCCCACAACCACGGCTGTGATTGCGCTGAATTCATACCCGACACCGACCAAAGGTCGCGCACTTTGCAACGTTAGACCCAAAAGCGCGCCCGACAGCCCGCCACAAAGACCGGTCAGCACGAAGGCTCCGGCCCTGACCGCGCGCACTGGGACTGCGCTGGCCTCGGCAGCGATGGGGTTGCCGCCGGTTGCCATGGTCCAGCGGCCCAAGAAGCTGCGCGACAGGACGAGGTGGCCCGCGATGGCCACGACAGCGAAGATCAGCACAAGGACCGGAATGCCGAAGATGCGCCCCTTCACGAAATCAGCGGTGGCGGGGTTGGTGCCATAGACGATCACGCCGCCCACAATCGATTGCACGATCCCAAGGACGATGGTCCCGACCCCAAGGGTTGCGATGATCGGGTTGATCCCGACATAGCCGACAAGTACGCCCGAGACGAGGCCGCAGAGGCCCGCAAGCGTGATGGCCAG
>JANNBG010000133.1:0-1502 GCA_031385205.1 Rhodobacterales bacterium | reverse complement strand
AGGACGCAGATACGCTGATCGTGCATGGCATGGGGGCCGATGGGGTTCCCGGAGGGACCGTTTGTAAGACGCATATCGACCATCGGATTGCGATGAGTTTTCTGGTGCTTGGGTTGGCATCGCAGCGGGCGGTCAGTGTGGATGATGCGTCGCCGATTGCGACGTCATTTCCGGTGTTCACGGGGTTGATGCGGGGGCTTGGGGCCAGGTTGACGGAAGACTGATGTTGCAGCGTCGTTCACTTTTGCTGGGCCTGCTAGCCACGGCTTATCCAGCGTGGGCTGAGGCCCCGCTGACGTCACCACGGCCACGGCGGCGGGGCGAGAAGGAGCGGGTCGCACAGGCGGATGTGGCGGACCTGCTGGCCGAGGCAAAGCTGGGCGGGGTGGTTGCCTATGTGGTTGCCAATGCGGCGACGGGGGCGGTAATCGAGGGCGAGGGGTCAGACACACCTGTGCCGCCTGCAAGTGTGGCTAAGACGATCACGGCGATGTTCGCGCTGCAGCATCTGGGGCCGGAGCATCGGTTTACAACGCGGGTGCTGGCGACGGGGCCGGTGGTGGCGGGGATTGTGCAGGGCGATGTGGTGCTGGCGGGTGGGGGCGACCCGACGCTGGATACGGACCGGCTGGGCGATTTGGTGGCGCGGTTGGGCGTAAAAGGTGTGACGGGGCGGTTTCTGGTGTGGGGCGGGGCGCTGCCTGACATTGCACAGATTGACGCGGATCAGCCGGAATATGTGGGGTACAACCCGGCGATTTCAGGGCTGAACCTGAATTTCAACCGGGTGAATTTTGAATGGAAGCGGGTTTCGGGTGAGTATCGCCTGAGCATGGACGCACGGGGCGAGAGGTTTGTGCCCTTGGTGGAGATGGCGTCAATGCGGCTGGAAAGCCGGGAGCAACCGCTGTTCACTTATGAAGGGCGCGCGGGGCGGGATGACTGGTCTGTGGCCGAGGGGGCGTTGGGCAAGGACGGCAGCCGGTGGTTGCCGGTGCGCCAGCCTGCGATTTATGCAGGCGACGTGTTTCGGACGCTGGCGCGCGCGCAGGGGATTGTGCTGCCGCGCGCGGATGTCGTGAATTTGCTGCCACAGGGCACGCTGCTGGTGCAGGATCAAAGTGCGGATTTGTTGACGATCCTGCGCGATATGCTGAAGTTTTCCACCAATCTGACGGCCGAGATTATGGGGCTGTCGTCAACCGGGTTGCCGACATTGGCGGCGTCGGCGGCGGTGATGACGGCATGGGCGCAGACGACGTTGGGTCTGACGTCACATTTCGTGGATCATTCGGGGTTGGAGCCTGCGTCACGCACATCGGCGGGTGATCTGGTGCGGGCGCTGGTGGCATCAAAGGGCCTGAAACATGGGAACCTGTTGCGGGGCATTCTGCGGGATGTGGGGATGCGCGATGCGGCGGGGAAAGATATCCCGGACCATCCGGTGCAGGTGCGGGCAAAGAGTGGGACGTTGAACTTTGTGTCGGGCCTTGCGGGGTTCA
>JANNBG010000122.1:0-6401 GCA_031385205.1 Rhodobacterales bacterium | reverse complement strand
GGTCTGGACCGGATCAAGGCGGGCACGCAACTGTTTGCGATTGACCAGCAGCCGTGGTTGCAGGGTTTCCTCGCGGTGTCGATGGCGGATGCCTATGTGACCTTTGGGACGGCGATTGCGTCATCGCCGGTGCTGACTGGGCCGGGCATTGTGGACGCGGCCAATGTGGATGCGACCATTGCGGGTGCGGCAGCCGGGTTCCGGTAGGCGAAACCCCTTGTCCGGCCCGCGACGTTTGTGGGCCGGACGCCACCACACGCCTTTGTCAGGAACACCATTATGACCAGTCCAACCCAGCGATTTTCGTTCGGCCACCTGCTGCGCCGTCCCGAAACGGGGTCTTTCCTGGGCCTTGCCGCCGTATTCGTGTTCTTTGCTGCCTTTGGCGGGACAAATTTTGTCTCGTTCAGCGGTGCGGCGAGTTGGTTGAACGTGGCGGCATCACTGGGCATCATCGCCATTCCCATTGGATTGCTGATGATCGCGGGGGAATTGGATATCTCGATCGGGTCGATGATCCCGGCGTCGTCGATGACCATTGCGATTATTTCGGGGCATTATCAGTTGCCGATTGTGGTGGGCATTCTGGCGTCGTTGGCTTTGGGCGCGCTGGTGGGGTTCATCAATGGCGTGCTGGTGATCCGCACGGCGGTGCCATCGTTCATCGTGACGCTTGGTACGTTATTTTCTGTGGCGGGACTGACGCTGGGCCTGTCAGTGCTGCTGACCGGCACGACCAGCGTGGCCATCAAGGCGGGGCCTGCGGCGAAGTTCTTTCTGGGGCATTTCATCGGCGGGGTTTATCAGGTGACAATCCTGTGGTGGATTGCTGCGGCCTGCGTGTTCGGGTTCATCTTGCACTATACCAAATACGGTAACTGGATTTTCGCGATGGGCGGTGACAAGGCTTCAGCCCGCAATGCAGGCATCCCGACGGAACGCCTGACGATTATCTTGTTCATGTGCAGCGGGGTGAGTGCGGCGTTTGTGGGCATGTCACAGGCCATTTTGTACAATTCGGCGCAGGTGTCGGCGGGGCAATCCTACATCTCTAACGCCATCATCTCTGTCGTCGTGGGGGGGGTGCTGTTGACGGGGGGGTATGGGTCTGTGGTGGGGATCGTGCTGGGTACGCTGACCTTTGCGATTGTGAATCAGGGCATCTATTACACGCCGTTCGACAGCAACTGGGCCAGCCTGATTATCGGGGTGCTGTTGCTGGTGGCGGTGCTGATGAACAATACTTTTCGCAAAATGGCGCTGAGTTACACGCCGAAGAAGGGAGCCGACTGATGGCCGCGCCGATCCTTTCCATGCAGGGCGTGAACAAGTCCTTTGGCCCCATAGATGTGCTGCATGATATCAATTTGAACCTGCATGCAGGCGAAGTGCTGTGCCTGCTGGGCGATAACGGGGCAGGAAAATCCACTGTGATCCGGCTGCTGTCGGGGGTGCATAAGCCGACATCGGGCACCATTACGATGGCGGGGAAGCCCGTCGATTTTGCCAGCCCGCGCGCGGCGGCAGATGCGGGGATTGCCACGGTGCATCAGTTTGGCGGGACGTTTCCGCTGATGTCCATCGGGCGCAGTTTCTTTGTGGGGGCGGAGCCAACCAAGGGCTGGGGGCCGTTCAAGGTTTATGACCGCAGCCTGGCGAATGCGATTGCGGTGCAGGCGGTGCAGGATCTGGGCATCACGCGGATCACGGATGGGGACCGTCTGGTGGGCGGTCTGTCGGGCGGGGAGCGGCAGTCGCTGGCGATTGCGCGTGCGGTGCATTTTGGCGCGCGGGTGCTGATCTTGGATGAGCCGACGGCAGCGTTGGGGGTGAAACAGGCGGGCCATGTGCTGCGCATCGTGAACGAGGCAAAGCGGCGCGGGCTTGCGGTGATCTTCATCACGCATCAGGTGATGCATGCGATGGCGGTGGGCGATCATTTCGCGGTGCTGATCCGCGGCAGCATTGCCGCCGATTTCAAGAAGGGCGAGAAAACGCGTGAGGAGATCACCGATCTGATGGCAGGCGGCGAGGATATGGCGGAGTTGGAGGCGGAGATTGCGGCCTTTCAGGTGTCAAACGCATAGTCATCAGCGGGCAGGTACCCAAGGGGCGGCATCGGCACCTTTGGTCAGCACGGCAAAACCATCGGCGGCAAGGGGCTGCCACGGCCCTTCGGTGCCATCGGGCCAGATCACGCGCACATCTGCAGTGACAGCATCGCCCAACCCAAAGTGAATCCACCCGGTCTGGCCCCCGGCATGGCCACCGCCGACAGTGATTTCCTGCTGGGTCATGACATCCCCGCGCCGCAGTTGTACCCAAGCGCCAATAGCATTGCGGTTTGGCGCGTCTTGCACCAGCCGCAGTTGCAGCCAATGACCCGCCAATGGGCCGGTATTGCGCCAGACCTGTGCGGGTTCGCGCCGGTTGACAACGACCAGATCAAGCCGCCCATCCAGATTGAAATCGGCCAGTGCAGCCCCGCGTGAGGTGCGCAGGCTGGCGACATTGGCCTTGTCACCCGCCTCCATAAACGGGCCATCGGTGGTTTGCAGCAGCAGGTTGTTGGGGTCTTTCTGGGCGAAATCGGGCATGCTGTCGACATTGCCCTTGGCCACGAACAAATCCATCAACCCGTCATTGTTCACATCGGCGAACTGCGCATGCCAGCCGGTGCTGGGGCGCAGATCATCGCCCATATAGGGGCGGTGGGCGGTGATTTTCTTGGGAAAGGCCGCCTCGACATAAGTGGGTGGCAACGCCCCTTCGGCTGGGGCCAGCACCTGCAGCTTGTTGTCGGCCATGCTGGTCATGAAATAATCAGGCAAACCGTCGCCTGTGATATCGGCGCTGGCGATGCCCATGCCCCAGATTTTCAGGGGCTTCCAGCCATCATCGGCGGAATAGGCGACGGGATCAGCACCGGGGTCGATGCGCCAAAGTTGTTCTTGCCCGCCCTTGTAATACTCACGATCATTCGACACACGCAGGGCGGGGGTGCCGGAGCGGTTCCAATCACTGAAGATCATCGAAAGGGCGCAAAAGCTGGGGGTCAGGGGCAGGGGGGCGGCAAAGCCCGTGGTAATCCCACGATGCAGCCAGTTATCGGTGCATGATCCCCAGGGGAAGGCTTCTTCCCTGCGATCAATGTAGTTACCGATGGCGATGGTGGGCCAGGTAGCGCCCTTTTCCCATGTGGCGGCCATGGCGGTGGACCATGCATCACCGCCATCAAAACCCCAGTCGGCATTGGCCTTGGTAAACTGGCAGGTGCCGGTGCCGCGCATCACGATGTTTTCGCCCACGCGCAGCAGGACGACATCCATGTTGCCATCGCTGTCCACATCCAACGGGTAAGCCCCCGTAACCGCGTCCATCTCCAGCCCGCTGGGCTGTGCAGCGAACTCTAGCGGTCCGCCTTGGGTGCTGGCATTGCGATAAAACGTGGCCGGGCCTTCACCGCCTGCCAACAGCATATCCTCATACCCATCAGCGTCGCAGTCGAATACGGCAGCGCCGCCACCAACCATATATTGCCAGTCACCCTGATAGACGGATGCAACACCGGCGGGTTCTTCGGTGAAATTCGGGATGTCCTGTGCCATGGCGGGACAGGCCACCAGCGTGGCCAAGGCGATGTGACGGATCATTGTTTCGTCTCCAACCCGGCGGCAAAGGCCCCGATGCAGCGGCCCTGGTCCAGACCGTTTTCAATGGCCGCGCGAAAGTGGATGCCACCATACAGGCGCGATATGCCCGCCTCATTCGCCGCCATCCAGAAATCCGGGTAATCGCGCGCCTTGGGGCCATCGGCCACATTGGTCGCATCGGTAAAGGCAAAGCCGTCGCCGTAAATGGCCGTCAGTACGGTGGCCGCAGCACCCGACTGCACCGAATGGCCGCTGGGGTATTCCGGGAAGGGTGGCGTGTTCAGCAGGCTTTCCCATTTGGGGTCAATGGTCCGGCGAATATAAGTGATGGGGCGCAGCAGGTTATAGTCATACTTGGCCTTCCATGTGCCGATAAACCCATCCGCCATGCCAATGCCCAGCCGCGCCATCACGTCGGCACTGGTGCCCAGATCGGCATGGTCGCGGTCCAATATCTGCATCGCAATCGAAATCCAGTGGCCGGGCGGCGTGGTCGACAGCATCGCATCATCCGCCCAAAAGCGTGCGGTGGCGATCTGGTCTTTGGTCAGGGTCGCCTTGACATCGACCACCTCTTTCGCCTGCAAAAAGAAGGCGGAGGTTGGGTCTTCGCTATAGGCCAAGGGTGGGGCGATGGGGCAGGCGTCGGCGGGCATGGCGAAGGTACGGTTCTGGCCCCATGTCGGCAATAACGGGGCCTGCTGCAGCACGATCTTTGATGTGGGCACCCAGTTGGCGGGGCCATCGACCGGGGTATAAGTCATCGGAAAACCCATGTTTTCGATTGTCGCCCCACCATCTGTGGCAGCCCATGCGAGGATATGGTCGGCCACGGCCATGCCATACGCCACGCTGCGGGCAACCACATCGGCAGGGATGCCTTGGGTCGTATCAGTTTGCAGTTTGCCCTCCATTGCCGCCATGGCGCGCTGGCCGGTGGGGCCAGTGTTGCTGAACAAGGTCTTGACCGCGTGCGAAAGGGCGGCCTGCTGGACGATGCCTTCATCATAGAGGCCTGCCGCGCGCGCGGGCAGGGCGGTCAGGCCATTCAACTGGCCCGCCAGACTGCGCATATCGGTGCGGCCCGTCACGGCAGCCTCGTAAGATGTGATGCCAAGGTAGGCGAGGCTGCGGCTGGCCACCGGGGGGGTATAGGTGGGCGTATGGCGGACCAGTTCCAGCACCAGCTTGTACCACAGGCGTTGCACCTGTTCCGGCGCGGGGCCTGCGACTGCGGCAAAGGGTATGACGCAAAGTGCAACGGTGCCCAGCCAGCGGCGCGCAGAATGGTGCAACATGGGTCTCTCCTCCCGGTCTGGCCTTGTGCAATTCAGAGTCACACTTGTGCCGCGCAATCCGTAGCCGTCGGTGCGGCGGCGGGCAACTTATTCTTTCAGCCAGTAAATAAAATGAAGTGGCACGCGGTCATGCCAAATGCGCAGCAAGAGATGACCCAAGGCTGTCTTGCCGCCGCAAATCTGGGTCTTTTGCCGGCAAGAGGGATAGGATAGGCTTTCGACCAAAGCGCTTTGAAACAGGAGAATCTCATGATCCGCGTGACCGTCTGGGGCGAAAACGTGCATGAGCAGAAGAACAAGGTGGTGGCGGGCATTTACCCGAAAGGCATGCACACGGCGATTGCCGATGCGCTGAATGCCGATACCGGCGTTTCGGCCAGCACAGTGACCTTGCAGGATGTGGATCACGGGCTGACGGCCGACAGGCTGGCGCAAACGGATGTGCTGATCTGGTGGGGGCATGCGGCGCATGGTGATGTGCAGGACACGGTGGTTGACCGGGTCTGCAATGCGGTCTGGGGTGGGATGGGGATCATCTTTCTGCATTCGGCGCATTTTTCAAAGCCGTTCAAACGCCTGATGGGCGCGCCCTGCAACCTGACATGGCGTGAGGCAGGCGAGAGGGAGCGGTTGTGGGTGACATCGCGCCACCACCCGATTGCAGCAGGCCTGCCGGAGCATTTCGAGCTGGAAAATGAGGAGATGTATGGCGAGCCGTTCGGGGTGCCGGACCCGATGGAGACGGTCTTTGTCAGCTGGTTTCAGGGGGGTGAGGTGTTCCGATCCGGCCTGACCTACAAGCGCGGGGCAGGGTCGATCTTTTACTTCCGGCCGGGGCATGAAACCTATCCGACCTATCATGACGCCAACGTGCAGCGCGTGATCCGCAACGGGGTGCATTGGGCGCATAACCCGGCTCCGCGCATTGCAAACCCGAATGACGCACCGAACGTGCCGGTACAGACGGCGCTGGAACCAATTGTGGAACGCGGGCCGCGCCTGCACCATGATGGCGAGGAAGGATACCGGTAATGACCATTCGTTTATTGATCGTGGGCACGGGGGGCATGGCGGGTAACCATGCAACCGAATTCGCCAAGATTCCGGGCGTGGAACTGGTGGCGGGTGTGGATACACGGCCTGCACAGTTGCAGGCGTTCCGGGTTCAGCACAACATCCCGCACGGGTTTGCGTCCGTCGAGGAGGCGATCAACTGGGGGCAGTTTGATGCGGTCACGAACGTCACACCAGACCCGGTGCATTACCCGACGACGCTGCCGCTGCTGGCGGCGGGCAAGCATGTGTTGTGCGAGAAACCTTTGGCAACCAATGCGGCCCATGCGGCGGAAATGGCGGATGCGGCGCAAAAGGCGGGGGTCATCAACATGGTGAACCTGACCTATCGCAATGTGGCGGCGATGCAGCTGGCGGCCATCATGGTGCGCGAGGG
>JANNBG010000073.1:0-2356 GCA_031385205.1 Rhodobacterales bacterium | reverse complement strand
AAGGCAAGGATATCCCGGATGGGTCTTTGGTGATGGGCGCGCCGGGGCGCGTGGTGCGGAGGCTGGATGATATCGCACGCGCCAAACTGTTGGCGTCGGCGGCGGGTTATGCGGCGAATGCGGCACGGTTTCGGGCGGGCTTGATGGCCATGTGAGCGTTTTTCCTTGCCAACTGGAATTTTTGTTCCATGTTGAGGGGCGGCAAGTGGAGCAATGAGTGACCTGATGCAAGATGAGAGCCCTTTGGCCCCCGCCAGCATTGACGCCTTTCGTGACCGTCTGACCCAAGTCACCGCCGATTTGCCGCGCCGATTGCGCCAATGTGCCGATTACATCGCGGCGAACATGGACCGTATTGCCGTGTCTACCGTGGCCGAATTGGCCACCGGGGCCGATGTGCCGCCATCGGCCCTGATGCGGTTTTGCCAGATCATGGGGTTTTCCGGCTTTTCCGAAATGCAGCGGCTGTTCCGTGAGGCCTATGCACCCGGCTGGCCGGATTACTCCACCCGCCTGCGCAATTTGAAGGATCAGGGCACGGGCAGCCCTGCGGCACTGCTGGCAGAGTTTGTCGAGGCGGGGCGGTTGTCGCTGGAATCACTGGCAAAATCGGTGGATGAAAACGCGCTGAATGCGGCGGTGGCGCTGCTGGCGCGGGCGGATACGGTGCATGTTGTCGGGCTGCGCCGGGCGTTTCCGGTGGCGGCATATCTGGCCTATGTATTTGATAAGATGGCGGTGCCTGCGATGCTGCATGACGGCGTGGGCAACCTGGACCACCGCCATGCGCTGCGCGCGGGGGATGCGATGGTGGCGATCACCTTTGCGCCCTATTCCGAAGAAACCGTGACACTGGCACAGGATGCGCGGGACCGTGGTCTGCCCGTGGTGGTTTTGACAGACCGGGTCACCAGCCCCGTTGCGCGGTTTGCCGACGCGATCCTGACGGTGGCCGAGGTGGATTTTGGGGCGTTCCGGTCGCTGTCGGCGACCATCGCGATGGCCTTGGCGCTGGCGGTGGCGGTCGGGTCGGCGCGCGAGCAGGCAGTGTGAAATAACGCTTCCCCCGGCGGGGATAATGGAATAATTATTCCAAAACATAAGATGAGTCTGCGGGCGCTGTCCGGCGGGGGGATGTATGAAGACGCTGGATGTGATTACGATAGGGCGGTCGTCGGTTGACTTGTACGGCGCGCAAGTGGGCGGGCGACTGGAAGATATGGCCAGTTTCCAGAAATATGTCGGTGGCAGCCCCACCAACATGGCCACGGGCACGGCGCGGTTGGGGCTGAAATCGGCGCTGATCACGCGGGTAGGCGATGAACATATGGGGCGCTTTATCCGCGAGGAATTGGCGCGCGAGGGGGTGGACACGCGTGGCGTGGTGACAGACCCTGAACGGCTGACGGCTTTGGTCATTCTGGGCATCCGCGACGACAAGCAGTTCCCACTGATCTTTTACCGCGAGAATTGCGCGGATATGGCGCTGTGCGAAGCTGATATTGACGAGGGCTTTATCGCGTCGTCCCGGTCCGTGGTGGCGACAGGCACGCATCTGAGCCATCCACTGACGGCTGCTGCAGTGTTGAAGGCGCTGACCTTGGCGCTCAAACACGGGGGCCAGACGGCGCTGGACATCGACTATCGGCCCAACCTGTGGGGGCTGGCAGGGCATGGCGATGGGGAATCCCGGTTCATTGAAAGTGCGGCAGTGACGGCGCGGTTGCAGGCGACGCTGCAGCATTTCGACCTGATCGTGGGCACGGAAGAGGAGTTCCACATCGCAGGTGGGACGATGGATACGATGGCGGCCCTGCGCGCGGTGCGGGCTTTGACGGCGGCGGTTCTGGTGTGCAAACGCGGGCCGATGGGGGCTGCGGCGTTTACGGGGGCGATTCCTGCAACGCTGGATGATGGCGAGTCCGGGCCGGGGTTTCCGATTGAGGTGTTCAATGTGCTGGGCGCGGGCGACGGCTTCATGTCGGGGCTTATCAAAGGCTGGCTGGATGGCGAGCCTTGGCCGGTGGCGCTGAAATATGCCAATGCCTGCGGGGCTTTCGCGGTGTCGCGGCATGGCTGCACGCCTGCCTATCCGTCGTGGGAGGAGTTGCAGTTTTTCCTTGGGCGCGGCGTGGTGACGCCTGCGCTGCGCAAGGATGCGGCGTTGGAACAGGTGCATTGGGCGACCAACCGGCACAAGGATTGGTCCACGATGCGGGTGTTCGCCTTCGATCACCGGATGCAGTTGGAGGCGATGGCCGGGGCCACGGCGGCGCGGATTGGCGTGTTCAAAGAGTTGTGCCTGCGCGCGGCTTTGCAGGTGGCCGATGGGCGTCCGGGGCATGGGATTTTGTGC
>JANNBG010000046.1:0-3193 GCA_031385205.1 Rhodobacterales bacterium | reverse complement strand
CGGCGGCCAGCGGCACGCCAGCCAACAACGATGTGTCAAGCATAAAGGCAACAAGCTGTCCGACATAGGCTGACTGGTCCACATCGCCCTCCTTTCCGCTCAGGCCGCGTAGCTGGTGACAAGCCCTTCGACCAGCTTGAGCCAGCCGTTGAGGAAGACAAACAACAGAAGTTTGAAGGGCACCGACAGGACCGAGGGCTGCACCTGTTGCATGCCAAGGGCCATCAGTATGCCGGTCACTGCCAGATCGACCGCGACAAAGGGCAGATAGAGCAGGAAGCCAAGCTCGAATGCGCGGGTCAATTCGCTGATCAGGAATGCCGGCACCTGAACGATGAACATGTCGGCGCTGCCCACCATCCCAGAGCCGCGCCAGATCTCGTTCGTGACGCCGACGAAAAATTCCATCTGCACCGGATCGGTGTTGCGCACCATGAAGGCCTGAAACGGCGCGATGCCCTTGCGGCCCAATTCCAACAGTTGTTGCGGCGAGGTAACATCAAGATTGGCCCCGGCGATGGCAGAGAAGCTTTCGCTCAGCACCGGCATGGCGATGAAAACCGACAGGAACAACGCCAGCGTCATGACAATCATGTTCGACGGTGTCTGCTGCAGCCCGATGGCGTTTCGCACAATCATGAAAACCACCGACAGTTTAGCGAAGGCGGTCATCGTCATCACCGCAAGCATGAAGAAGCCGCCAACAAACCCGATCAGCAGTGGCGTTGACAACTCCATGCGTCAGACCGGCTTGCCGTTCATTGCGGTGATGCGGATGCCAAGTTGGCCATCGATCTGCACGAGGCCCGCTGTGGCAAACGGACGCCCATTGACCAGAACACGGACAGTTTCCGGCATCGGCGTGCCGAAGGGCAGCACGCTGCCTGCCTTCAGGCCGGCGATGGCCGAGAACGGCAAGTCGATACGGTCAAGTTCAAGTGTCAGGGTGACGGGCAGGTCTTCAACGGCAAAGACCGTTTCCGTGTCTGTTTCGGTAGCGATCATCGGGTCGGTGTCCTTTGGTTTGGGGGGCCGGGGCGCGCCAGTCAGGTAAAGACGGTTGCCCCTCCAGGCGGCAGGGGCAGAGAAATGGCCTAGGATGCCAAAATGTGCCTCATGCGTCGGCACCCAACGGTCATCGAGCAGCAGCGCATCACCGGGTGTCAGGGCCTGCACCTCGGCAAGCGTGATGTGGAAATCAGGGCTGAACAGTTGCACCTGTGTCGTCAGGTGCAGCGGCGGCTCCGGCGGTGGGCCGAGAAGCCGCGCGAAGATCTGGCGTAGTATCGCATCGCCATTGTCGTTGTGGGCCTGCATCTCAACGCAGACAGCCGTTGGCCAAAGATCGGCGGTCACCTGCAGCCGGGTCACACTGCCCGCAGCCGCAGGGTTGGGTTCGGCGCGGCGCACAGTCAGCAGTTCGATCCGGGTGCCATAAGTCGCCTCCAGCGCCTCAAGTGCCGGGGTCATCAGATGTTCAAGCACAAGTGCGGCCAGCGGCGCATCGGCCTGCAGGGCCGGATTGTCGACGGTATTGCCAGCGCGCTGCAACATTGCTGCAACGATGGAACGCTGGCAGCGCAGCGTGATGCGTTCACCAGCAAGTGTGAACGCAATCTCTTCACGCATTGCAGGGAACACTGCACTATCGACGGGACCAAGGGTCATCGCCCCAAACACCGGATGCGTGAACATCAGCTTGTCCGGCATGGACATCGCGTTCAGTTTCACACCAGACAGATCAACAACCGGCATGGACCAGCTTTTCGCACGCAAGGGCAAATCCATGATCATCGTTGTGCACCTGTGGCTGCGACGGCAACCGGGCGCTGGTCGGACTGAAGATCCTCTTCGCGCAGCAGGACCAGACGGGTTTCCGCGTTGTTCAGGGTCTGGGCCACTTCAACCAGCGCCTCGCGACGGCGCAATGCGGTGGCATGCAACTTGCGCAAGGCTTCGGCGGCGCTAGCGGCCAGGTCGGCGTCGCGCTGCGCGATTGCGGCGATGTCGCCTTGCCCCGCAACCGCCTGACGGTCGGCATTGGCGGCCAATACAAAGGCTGTGTAACGGCTTGTGGCCTCGCCCAGCACTGATGCTGCACGCAGATGTTCGCCAAGGCGGGGGTGCAGATCGGCCTGCATCTGGCTGTGGATGATCGTTGCGTCGGCGGCGGCATCTGCAGTCTCGGTCTTCTTGGCATTGCCGCGAGCCAGCGCGATGGCGGCGCGATCTTCCTTGAGCTGCCGGATGGCGCAAAGCTGGCGCATGCGGGCGGCGCGGCTCATGGCTGGGCCTGGCGGGGCGCGGGTTCGCCGACAATGCGGGCAAGCGATGTCCACAGTTCGGACTGGCTACCACCGCCGTCCTCGATTCCCTGTGTGAGGAATGTTTCAAGGGCGGCGTGGTTGGCGATCGCGCGGTCGGCTGCGGCGTCGCTGCCCGCGCGATACTCGCCGACCTGCACCAGCAGTTCGATCTCGGCGTATTTGGCCAGTTGGGCGCGGGCGGCGGCAGCCACACGCAGTTCATCCCGCGAGACCACGTCGGGCATCAGGCGGCTCAGGCTGGTCATCACGTCGATCGCAGGATACCGGCCACGGCTGGCGATTGCCGGGCTCAGCATGATATGACCATCGGTCAGGCTGCGGACCTCTTCGGCGATGGGGTCGCCTTCGCCGTCACCTTCCATCAAAACGGTGTAAACCGCTGTAATGTCGCCTGTCGCCGTGCGACCAGACCGTTCGATAAGTTCCGGCAGGGCGGCATAGACCGAAGCGGGATAACCGCGCCGGGTGGGAGGCTCGCCTGCGGCAAGGCCGATCTCGCGCAGCGCACGGGCGACACGCGTAAGGCTGTCGATCAGCAAAAGGACGGACTTACCGTTGTCGCGCAACTCTTCGGCAATCGCCGTCGCGTAGTGGGCGGCGTAAACCCGTTCCAGCGGCGGGCGGTCTGACGTAGAGGCGACGATGATTGTCCGCTGCCGATGGCTCTCCGGCAGGCGGCGTTCAATGAATTCGCGCACCTCGCGGCCGCGTTCGCCAATCAGGCCGATCACGATCACATCGGCGGCACAGTTACGGGCCAAAGCGGCCAGAAGCATGGATTTGCCGGCACCTGGCGCGCCAAATATGCCAAGGCGCTGACCGGCCTACGCTCGCTTGATGCGTTTTGCACCTTTGGGCGCGGTCAG
>JANNBG010000036.1:0-7539 GCA_031385205.1 Rhodobacterales bacterium | reverse complement strand
GCGCGGCATCAACGCATGGTATAACCACGGCGGCGGCATCGATATGATGAATGCCTTTTACGCCAAGCAGGGCCTGTACGGCCTGCCGGGCGGCAACACAGGCGCGCAGATGGGCGGCTGGTGGCGCAAGGAGATTACCTCCGTTGCCGATCTGGCAGGGGTGAAAATGCGCATCGGTGGCATGGGCGGCAAGGTGATGGAGGCTTTGGGCGTGGTGCCACAGCAAATTCCGGGTGGGGATATCTATCCGGCGCTGGAACGCGGCACGATTGATGCCGCCGAATGGGTCGGCCCCTATGACGATGAAAAGCTGGGGCTGAACAAGGTGGCGCCGTTCTATTACTATCCCGGCTTCTGGGAAGGCGGGCCGACGCTGAACTTCATGTTCAATCTGGCCAAATGGAACGAGTTGCCGCCCGCCTATCAGGCCATCGTCAAAACGGCGGCGGCAACGGCAAACCTGGACATGATGGCGAATTACGATGCCAAAAATCCGGCGGCATTGCGGTCACTCGTGGCGGGTGGTGCGCAACTGCGGCCCTTCCCGGATGATGTGATGGTTGCAGGCTTTGCTGCGGCGAATGCGCTTTATGCCGAACTGTCAGCGGCCAACGCCGATTTCAAGGCGATCTACGAGTCGCAGGTGGCGTTCCGCAATGAGATGAACCTGTGGATGCAGGTGGCGGAATTCAGCTTTGACAGCTTCATGATCCGCAATCGCCCAAAGGGGTAACGGATGGGGGCGGGTCGCAAGGCCCGCCCTATTTCATTGCGCCCGGCGCAAATTCACCCATTTCCCCAGAAAAATCACCGCGCCGCCCAGAATGACCCACGGATCAATCGGTTCCGCATAGGCCACGGCCCCTACCACCGCGATCAGGGGCAGGCGGGCAAAGTCCACCGGCACCACGGCGCCGGCCGGGGCCAGCGACAGCGCCGTGGTCAGGCACAGATGCGCCGTGACCCCGCAAAGGCCGATCAACACCAGCCATGGCAATGTGCCCGCATCCGGCCAGCGCACAGCACCATCCCAGCCCGCGCAAACCGCCCCCATCACCAGCTGCATGGCCGTCAGCCAGAACAGGATCGACACAATGCTGATGCCCCGCGTCAGCGCCTTGGTCATCAATGTGGTTGCCGCAAAACACACCGCCGCCGCCGCCGCCATGATCGTGCCCGTATTCACATGCGCAAAATCAGGGCGGGTGACCAGCAGGATGCCCGCAAACCCCATGCCTGCCGCGAACAGGCGCGTCGGCGTCAGGCGTTCGGCCAAAATCAGCGGGGCCAGCAGGATCACCCAGATGGGCGACGTAAACTCCAACGCGAAGACCTGTGCCAAGGGGATCAGGCCAAGGGCCGCAAACCACAGGTTTTGCCCCGCAAAATGAAACACATTGCGCACCGCATGGCCTGCGAGGCGGTCCGCGCTGATCTGACCCAGCCGTCCCGTTGCCGTGCAGAACGCCAGCACCAGCGCCAAACCCACGCCCGACCGGAAGGCCATGATTTCAAACGTATCATGCCGCCCGGCCAGTTCACGCCCTGCTATCGCCATGGCCGTAAAGGCCAGCACAGCCCCCAGCATCCACAGCACGGCAGTCAACGGGCGGGGTGCGGATTGCAAGGGGCTGCGTGCCTGTCATCATTGACCATAGCCGCTTGCCTATAGCCCCTTTGCTGCAATGAACAGACCAACCGCAACGACGATAACGGCAAAGCCACGTTCCATGATGCGTTTGTGCGGTGCGAGGCGACGCCCGATGGCAAAACTGGCCCCCACCCCGGCAACACTGCCTGCGATCAGCAGACCTGCAATGCGCCAGTCGAGTTGCCCCGACACCGCATAAGAGGCCGATGTCGTCAATCCCAGAGCTGTCACTGCGACCAGTGATGTGCCTATCGCATTGCCGATCGGCATGCGCGTGGCGCGCATGAGTGCGGGCACGATCAGAAAGCCGCCACCGATGCCAAAGAACCCCGCCAGCAGCCCCACGCCAAAGCCCGCCGGGACCAGTCTTGGCAACAGGCCGGATGCAGTTGCCCGCGTCAGACGCACATCGGGCTGATCTGCATTGCCCTTTGCACGCAGCATCGTCGCGCCAATGCCTATCATCAACAGCCCGAACAGCGTCAACAGCGCCTGCCCATCCGTCATCTTTCCCACCGCGGCACCGATGGCCGCGCCCAGCACGCTCATCGCGGTAAACACGCCCGCGCATCGCCATTTCACACGGCCCGCAAGCGCGTGTCCCAGCAGACTGACCGCGGCACTGGCCGCAACGGCAAATGCCGCCGTGCCAATCGCAACATGAGCCGAGCCAATGCCCACCACATAAACCAGCAAGGGCACGGCAAGGATGGACCCGCCACCACCCACCAGTCCCAGAACAAGCCCGATCAACCCGCCTGAAGCGAGGGTCAGAAGCATCACCATGGTGTTTCCCGCCTTTCAGGCCGTGCGGCGGTTCCACGGCATCAATCGCAGACCGTGCGCCATGGCGCAGGTGCCACTGATACCCGAAAACATCAGACCTGCCCCAACACCTGCCGACAGCCAGATAAAGCCGGGTGCGACCAGCTGCGACAGTGCAAATCCTGCAACCACCAACCCGCCCGCCACGATCTGCACTTGTCGCATCATTTCAATCGGCTGGCCCTTTGTCTTGGCTACAGGCAGGCCTGCTGCCGCCCAGGCATGCAGCCCACCGGCAAGCAGATAGCTGGGGCTTTGGGTCGCCGTTGCCAGACGGTCCTTGTTTGCCATAGTGCGCTGCCCTGACAGGCAGTGAAAGATGACCGCATGGTCACCCGCTGGCAAGGTCGTCAGTTCCGGCAAGGGCACGTTTACCGCCCCCGGAACGCGGCTTCGGGCAAATTCGTCGGCACCACGCACATCGATCAGGCGTGCGCCAATGGCAATCATGGCCTGGGCTTCGGTCGGGGACAGCATTTTCATGGGGTTGTTCCTTGGCTGATTGACTGCAATGGCGCACAGTACAGATCGTACAGGGCTGCCATGTGGCGCGTGACGCGCGCATCGGCGATGCGGTAGTGCAGGGTTTGTCCGGCCCGGTCAAAAGTGACCAAGCCTTCGTCGCGCATCAGCGACAGGTGCTGCGAAAGCGCCGATTGTGACAAGCCCACAACGCCTGCCAGTTCGTTGACGGTGGCCGATCCCAGTTCCATCAGCTTGCACAACACCATCAGGCGGCGCGGGTTGGCCATGGTTTTCAGGACATCGGAAATCTCAGTTGCGCGGGCCTCGAACGTGGCGGGATCCATCAGCATGGCGGACTTTCATATTAGACGTTGCTAAATTAGTTATTCCTTATATATTGTCAATACCCAACGTGAGGAGATGTCCGTATGACACCCGATATCACCGCCTTCTTCGACACGCCCACCAATACTGTCAGCTATCTGGTCGCTTGCCCCGTTACCGGCCACGCCGCGGTGATCGACCCGGTGCTGGATTTCGACATGGCGAGTGGTGAGGCGGATACGCGGTCAGCCGACGCGATTCTGGCGGCGATTGCGGCGCGGGATCTGACTTTGGTGATGGTGCTGGAGACGCATGCCCATGCGGACCATTTGTCGGCAGCACCCTACCTGAAGGCCAAGACAGGCGCGTTGATCGGGATTGGTGAACATATCCGGGATGTGCAGAAAATCTTTCGGCCCGTGTTCCGCCTTGAAGATCTGAAAATCGATGGCAGTGATTTCGACCGTTTGTTCACAAATAATCAGGTGTTTGCGATAGGCGATCTGCAGGTGCAGGTAATGCACACACCGGGGCACACGCCTGCGGATGTCAGCTACCGCATTGGCGATGCGGTGTTTGTGGGCGATACGCTGTTCATGCCGGATTACGGCACCGCGCGCACGGATTTTCCGGGCGGTGATGCGCGGCAGTTGTATCGGTCCATCACGCAGTTGCTGACCCTGCCACGCGAAACGCGGTTGTTCATGTGCCATGACTACAAGGCACCGGGACGCGATGAATTTGCCTGGGAAACCACGGTGGGGGCGCAAATCGACACGAACGTTCACATTGGGCATGGGCAAAGTGAAGATGCGTTCGTGAAAATGCGCGAGGCACGGGATGCAACACTCTCCACGCCGCGTCTACTGCTGCCATCCATTCAGGTGAACATCCGGGCAGGGCGGTTTCCGGAGGCGCAGGCGAATGGGGTGCGCTATCTGATGATTCCGGTGACCGCAAAGGCAGGGGCGGTGGGCTAGCCGATTATGAACCGCCGTTCGATATGCGCGGTCAGCCGATACCAATCTGACGCCCTTGTGCGGGTTTGATGCGTGTCGAACGCGGCCTGATCTGCAAACGCTTCGTCCACTTGCCAAACCAATGGGTTAGCCGTTTGCACGATGGTAAAAGTTAAACACCCTGGTTCGGCCCGCGTCAGCGCAATGTGAACGGTCATATGCGTTGCCACCAACGCGGCGTCCTTGGCAGAAGCACAGACCAGCTGCCCTGAAAGCCGCACTATTCCCATTCAATCGTGCCCGGCGGTTTGGACGTGATGTCATACGTCACCCGGTTGATCCCCGGCACTTCGTTGATGATACGCGTGGCCGTTTCGCCCCGAAATTCATGCGTAAACGGGTAATAATCCGCCGTCATGCCATCTACCGATGTCACCGCGCGCAACGCACACGCATAGTCATAGGTGCGCCCGTCGCCCATCACGCCCACGGTTTTCACCGGCAGCAGGGCCACGAAAGCCTGCCAGATGTCATCATACAGCCCGTGTTTGCGGATCTGGTCGATGAACACCGCATCCGCCTTGCGCAGGATTTCCAGCTTTGCACGGCTAATCTCACCCGGGCAGCGGATCGCGAGGCCGGGGCCGGGAAAGGGATGACGCCCGATGAAACTGGCAGGCAGGCCCAGCTCGCGCCCCAAGGCGCGGACCTCATCTTTGAACAGCTCACGCAGGGGTTCCACCAGCTGCATCTTCATCGTGGCAGGCAGGCCGCCGACATTGTGGTGCGACTTGATGGTGACGGACGGGCCGCCCGAGAATGAAACCGACTCGATGACATCGGGGTAAAGCGTGCCTTGCGCAAGAAAATCCGCGCCACCGATGGCTTTTGCGTGTTTATCAAACACCTCGATGAACAGTCGCCCGATGGTTTTGCGTTTGACCTCCGGGTCACTGACGCCCTCCAATGCCGTCAGGAACAGCTCGGATTCGTCTGCGTGGATCAGTGGCAGGTTGTAATGTTCATGGAACATTGTGACCACTTGTTCACTTTCGCCAGCCCGCATCAGCCCGTGGTCCACATAAACGCAGGTCAGCTGGTCGCCAATCGCCTCATGCATCAGCACGGCGGCGACTGAAGAGTCCACCCCACCCGACAACGCACAGATCACCCGGCCCGTGCCCACCTGCGCGCGGATTTTGGCGATGGCATCGGCGCGGTAGGCCCCCATTGTCCAATCACCCGTGAAGCCGGCCAGCCGTACGAAGTTTTCGTACAGCTTTGCGCCCATCGGCGTGTGGTGCACCTCGGGGTGGAACTGCACGGCATAGAAATGGCGGCTGGCATCTGCCGTGATGGCAAAAGGCGCGTTTGGCGATGTGCCCAGCACATCAAACCCCGGCGCCAGCGCACTCACATGGTCGCCGTGCGACATCCAGACCTGTTCGCGCCCATCTGCAAACCAACCGTTCAGCACCGGGTGCGTGGCCCTCGTCGGCGTCACAAACGCCCGGCCGAATTCGGCCGTACCATGGCCACGTTCCACCTTGCCGCCAAGGCAATGCATCATGACCTGCTGGCCATAGCAAATGCCAAGGATTGGCACGCCATAGGTGAACGCAGACGCAGGCGGCATGGGTGCGCCGTCCGTAAATACGGACGATGGCCCCCCCGAAAAGATGATAGCCTTCGGCGCGAAATCAGCAAGGAAAGCATCCGTCACTTTGTTGAACGGATGCACCTCGCAATAGACGTGCAATTCTCGCAGGCGGCGGGCGATCAGTTGCGTGACCTGACTGCCGAAGTCGATGATGAGAAGGCGTTGATGTGTCATGGCGCTGGTTAGCGTTTGGGGGGCGGATGTTCAAGGTGAAGTGAAGATGCGTATTTGGGCAAACAGAAAACCAAAGGGTCGCTTTCGTGATGTGCAGGTGTCGCATTTGACGCGCAAGAGGCGCATTCAGGGGGCGGAGAGCCGGTATTGCGCGGCATAAGGGCTGCAAAAGATGGAGGCGACAGATGGGCGAGATGGACACACGCAGGGCACGCGGTGGCGGCGGTCAGGCCAGAAGGGCGGAACGCACGGCAGTATCGTTCGACACGGCAAGGTTCATCACGCGCAACATCCCGAATTTTGAGATCCTGAACTAAGAGGCCCTGCAGATCATCGAATGGAACGCGGATACCGTTCTGGAAGAGATCGGCGTGAATTTTGTGGAAAACCCCGGTGCTTTGGCGCTGTGGCGTGCCGCAGGGGCCGATGTGCGCGGTGAACGCGTGCATATCCCGCGCGGGTTGGCGCGCAAGCTGAGTGCGACGGCGCCCTCCAGTTTCACGCAATACGCGCGCAATCCGGCGCGGAATGTGGATGTTGGCGGGCGCAATCTGGTGTTGGCCCCGGTCTATGGCCCACCCTTTGTGCGCGATGCGGAAGGCGGGCGGCGCTATGCGACGATCCACGATTTCCAGAATTTCGTAAAGCTGGGCTATATGTCCAAATGGCTGCACCATTCGGGCGGCACGGTGTGCGAGCCCACGGATGTGCCGGTGAACAAGCGGCATCTGGATATGTTGCTCGCGCATATGACGCTGTCGGACAAGCCTTATATGGGGTCGGTGACAGAGCCGGAACGGGCTGCAGATTCGGTTGAGATGAGCAAAATCCTGTTCGGCGCGGATTTCGTTGACCAGAACACCGTGATGACCAGCCTGATTAACATCAACTCGCCGCTGACCTTTGACGGCATCATGATGGGCGCGCTGGAGGTTTATGCGAAGGCCAATCAGGCGGTCATCATCAGCCCGTTCATTGTGGGCGGAGCGATGGCACCCGTGACGGTGGCGGGGACGCTGACGCAGGTGCTGGCAGAAGTGCTGGCAGGCGTGGCCTATTCCCAGTTGGTCAGGGCCGGGGCCCCGGTGATTTTTGGGGCGTTTGTGACCAGCATTGACATGAACTCCGGCGCGCCGACGTTTGGCACACCAGAGGCCGCGCATATCACCTATGGCGCCGGGCAATTGGCCCGCCGTCTGAACCTGCCATACCGGTCGGGCGGCAGCTTTTGCGGATCGAAACTGCCGGATGCGCAGGCGGCCTATGAAACGGCGAACAGCCTGAACATGGCCTTGCTGGCCGGGGTCAACTTCATGCTGCACGCTTGCGGCTGGCTGGAAGGCGGCCTTGTGTCATCTTACGAGAAATTCGTGATGGATGCGGACCAGCTGGGCACGCTGCACCATCTGGCCCAGGGCATCATGGTGTTCTGGTCAACGAAATCCGCGCCGAACAGGATTTTGCTCATCTCAACCGAATCT
>JANNBG010000778.1:0-3010 GCA_031385205.1 Rhodobacterales bacterium | reverse complement strand
CCCACCACGGCGTAGGTTGTGGCCATGGGCAGGACCAAGGCCAACCGTGTCAGCGTTTTGAACAGCGTCAATCCGGGGCGGTGCAGCACGAGGGCAATGGTCAGGCCAATGGCAATCTGTACGGGCACGGCTACGAGGAACAACAGGGCGGTGCGCCCCATGGCCTGCCAGAACACGAGGTCGGTCAGCACGGCGATGTAATTGTCGATGCCGACAAAGCGTTGCTGGGCCAGTTTGGTCAGGTTGAAGTTGTGCAGGCTTTTCCACAGCGCGAACAGCAGGGGTGCGATGCCCACGATGGCCAAGGCGAATACGGCGGGGCCCAGAAAGGCGGCAAGGGTGCGGCGGCTAACGCGGGGTGTCATGGGAACCTGCATTTCAAGAGGACAGCGCGGCGCAAGGGGGTGCCCTGCGCCGTGCAACGGTATCAGACCCGGCTACTGCGCCATGGGTTTTTTGCCATCGTAATAGCCCGCCTCGGCCAGAACCGCCTCCATCTTTTCGCCGATGGTCTTGGCGCCTTCCTCAACCGACACTTCACCCAGCATCATCTTGGTGCCCCATTCCTGCACGATTTCCGTGATGGCCGGCCATTCGGCAAAGCGCGGGCGGAATTCCGGCACACCTTCCTGCCAGCTTTCCACCAATGCCGGGATGAACTTGTAGGTCGCGGCCAGCGCGGGGTCGGCATAAGCCGATTGGCGCGCGGGCACGCCGCCCAGTTCCAGATATTTACCCGCATTGGCCTTGGACGTGGCCCATTGGATGAACAGCCAGCTTGCCGCCTTTTCCGCATCGTCGGCTTGCGTGGCCACGGCAAGGCTGAACCCACCAAGCGCGGGCTTGCGGCCAGCGGGGCCTTTGGGTTCCGGTGCCACGGCCAGACAATCGCCCAAGGTGGATGTATCGGGGCTGGCAAGGGTGGAATAGAACGCCGACCATTCGGTCAGGATCGCCACATCACCCTGCGCAAGCGCGTTGACCACTTCGGAATGGTCATAGGCCACGATGCCTTCGGGCATGTATTGCATCAGATCCTGGCGAAACTGCAAACCGGCCTGGCTTTCGGGCGAATTCAGGTTTGACTTGAAATCCGCTGTCAGGAACGACCCGCCAAACGGCCACAGCATGCGGGCAAAACTGTCTGCCGACTGTGTCTCATTGCGTTTGGATTGCAGGGCATAGGCGTATTTGCCGTCTTTGGTCAGGGCAGGGCCATAGACATCTTTCAATTCCGCCCATGTTGCAGGTGGCGCGTCAAAGCCCGCGTCTTTCAACATGCAGGCATTATAGAACATGAGGCCAGAATAGTTATCAAACGGCAGGCCATAAAGCGTGCCATTCCATTCGCCAAACGCCTTCAACGGCAGCGGGAAAAAGTCGGCCATGTCCATATCCGGGTCGGCCAGATCGGCGTTGGCGGTAAAGGTCGCCACAGGCTCGATCCAGCCGTTTTCGGCAAAGTTGCCCAGCCAGACCAGATCAACCAAGGCAATGTCGATATCGCCGCCCGCCACAAAGTCGCGCACCTGTTCGCCCAGTGCATTTTCATAGGGCACCGTTGTGATGTTCATCGTGATGCCGGTTGCTGCCTCAAATTCCGGCAGCATCTGTTTGATGGCGTTATAGCCGGGCCGGTCGAGGAACAGCACATCCACCGTGGTGCCTGCATAGGGCTTTGCCGCTTCTTCCAGTGTCCATGCATCCGCCTGCCCGCCTGCGGCCATCAGGCCCGCAGCGGCAAGCGCAAGAGTGCTTACATGCCGTTTCAGTGTCATCGTATCCTCCCCAAGGGTTTGCGCGTTTCAGAGTTGACTTCCATTTGTATCGAACACCATATAAATGTATCAAGATGCGTGTGAGTCAACGGAAAAATGTGGGCTGTGGCACTGACGGGGGAAATGGAATGGCCGAAGTCCGGTTAAAGGGTGTCAACACGTTCTATGGCGCGCAGCAGGTGCTGCACGGCATTGAGTTGTCTGTGGCGGATGGGGAATTCGTGGTGTTTGTGGGCCCGTCGGGCTGTGGCAAGTCAACCTTGCTGCGGTCAATTGCGGGGTTGGAGCCGATCAGCAGTGGGCGCGTCATCATTGGTGGGCGCGATGTGACGGACCTTGCACCATCGGATCGTGACCTTGCGATGGTGTTTCAATCCTATGCGCTGTATCCGCACATGACGGTGCGTCAGAATATGGATTTCGGCATGAAGATCAATAACTTCGCGCCCGAAGATCGCGCCCGCCGGATTGCCGAGGCGGCGCGTGTGTTGCAGCTGGGTGACTATCTGGACCGCAAACCGGCGCATCTGTCAGGCGGGCAACGGCAACGCGTGGCGATTGGGCGGGCGATTGTGAAAAACCCGGCGGTGTTCCTGTTTGATGAACCGTTGTCGAACCTTGATGCGAAACTGCGGGTGCAGATGCGGGTGGAACTGGAGGCGCTGCATACTGAGTTAAAGGCGACGATGATCTATGTGACGCATGATCAGGTCGAGGCGATGACGATGGCGGATAAGATCGTGGTGCTGAACGCGGGCCGGGTGGAGCAGGTGGGCACGCCGTTGGACCTGTATCATCGCCCGGTCAGTGAGTTTGTGGCAGGGTTCATTGGTGCGCCTGCGATGAACTTTCTGAACATCGCAGGCGGCCCCAGTGTGGTGGTGGATGGTGTGTCCTTGGCCGCAGTGCCGCCTGCTGCGGGGGCCATGCGGTTGGGCATCAGGCCGGAACATCTGCAGATTGCCGCCCGTGATGTGGGGGATTTGACAGCCACGGTGACCTTGCGTGAAACGCTGGGGGGGGACGCGTATCTTTATGTGCGCACGGCAGGCGGGCAGGCGATGGTTGTGCGGGCCGACGGTGACACGGCGTTGACGCATGGTGATGTGATTGGCTTGGTGCTGCCACCGGCGCGCGTGCATCTGTTTGGGGCAGACGGGCGGACGCTGGCATCCGGCGGAGTTGCAGCATGACAGATGACAGCCTGATTGCGGCGGCGGTTGCCCGGTCAG
>JANNBG010000774.1:0-5998 GCA_031385205.1 Rhodobacterales bacterium | reverse complement strand
GCACGTTCAAGCCGATCGCCGCATTCCCTTGACCCCAGCCATCCACCGCCGCCCACACCGAGCGGGCCAGCGTCTGATGCCGGGCCCAGACCGCCTCCAACCCTTCCTCTGCGATCATCGTCAAAGCCTCGCGCAGCCCATACAGATGATGCGTCGGGGCCGTCCCACACCACAGCTGCCAGAATTCCCCCGCATCAGACCGTGGTCCCCAATGCCAATAGGGCGTCCGCAAATCCGCCTGCACCGCGCGGGCCTTGTCATTGAACCATACAAACCCCAGCCCCGGCGGCGTCATCAGACCTTTCTGGCTGGCCGCAACCGTCACATCCGCCCCCCAGGCATCCATGCGGTATTCATCGCAGCCCAGCGACGCGATGCAATCCATCACCAGCAGCGCCGGGTGCCCCACCGCATCCAGCACGCCCCGCAACGCCTGCACATCCGTCTTGACCGTTGATGCCGTATCCACATGCGTCGCCAGCACACATTTGATCGCATGCGCTTTATCCGCCCGCAGCGCCGTCTCCACCCGGTTCAGGTCCACCCCCGCAGACCGCCCGAAATCCAGCAGATGCACCGCAATGCCCATCGCCATCGCATGGGTCGCCCAACCATGACCAAAGTTGCCCGTGGCCAGAACCAGTGCCAGATCGCCGCGTGAAAACAGGTTGGCATTCGCCGCCTCCCACACGCCGTGCCCGTTGGCGATATACGCCGCCACATGGCCGCGCGTGCCCGCCACATGCAGCAAATCCGGCCAAAGCGTCGCCACCATGTCATGCAAGGCCCCGTCATAGATGTTCGGGCTGCCGCGGTGCATCGCCGCCAACACCCGGTCGGGCATCACCGACGGGCCCGGAATGGCAAGGTAAGGGCGGCCATGCGCAAGGGTCATCAAAGGCTCCACTGTTTCGCCCGCCTTGGCTAGCATCCCGCCCAGTGCGCTGCAATCCTTGCCTAAGCCTTGCGTTTCAGGCAGATGGAGGATTGACCCTTCCAAGGCCATACCCCTTGCCCGACGCCACCCCACCCGATCCGCGCTATACCCCCCGCGCCCTGATGCGCCGGTTGTGGCAGGGCTATCTGCACCGCCACTGGCCCCTGATGGTGGTCGCTTTCATCATCATGGCGATCGAGGGCGGCACGCTGGGTGCGCTCAGCTTTCTGCTCAAACCCCTGTTCGATCAGGTCTTTGCGGCGGGCGGTGAGGCCGCCTTGCTACCTGTCGGGCTGGGCATCTTTGGCCTTTTCCTGTTGCGTGCCACCACGCTTGTCGCCGCACGCGGCGTCATGGCCCGCATCTCATCGCGCGTCTCTGCCGCCATGCAGACCGATCTGTTGCGTCACCTGCTGCGCCTTGACGGCGGGTTCTTTCAAGCCAACCCCCCCGGTGCCCTGATCGAACGCGTGCAGGGTGATGCCATGGCCGTGCAAAGCATCTGGTCCGCCCTGCTGACCGGCGTTGCGCGCGATGGCATCGCCCTTGCAGGCCTTTTGGCCGTCGCCATCAGCACCGATTGGCGCTGGACACTGGCCGCCCTCGTCGGCGCGCCCCTGCTGATCCTGCCCACCCTTGCCGTGCAACGCTATATCCGCCGCAAAACCGCCGAGATGCGCAATCAGGCCGGCCTGCGCGCCACCCGGCTGGATGAGATTTTTCACGGCATCCAGCCCATCAAACTGAACCGGATGGAAGACTATCAGACCGACCGGTTCCGCCGCATCGTCAACCTGATCGTCAAGGCCGAAGTGCGCACCGCCATTGGCCGCTCTGCCATGCCCGGCCTTGTCGATATCGTCACTGGCATCGGCTTTTTTGCCGTCCTCATGCTCGGCGGGCGCGAGGTCGCCGCAGGTACCCGCACGGCGGGTGAATTCATGGCCTTTTTCACCGCCATGGCCCTGACCTTTCAACCCATCCGCCGCCTTGGTGATCTGTCCGGCAGCTGGCAAATCGCCGCCGCCAGTCTGGAACGCATCTACCGTCTGATGGATACGGCCCCGCACAGCCAGCGCCCCACCCAGATCACCGGCCACCGCTTTGCCGCCCCCGAAATCCGCCTGCAGAACGTGCATTTTGCTTATGGTGATGCGCCGGTGCTGGATGGCCTGACCTTTACCGCCGCCGCAGGCCGCGTCACCGCCTTGGTCGGCGCGTCAGGTGCTGGAAAATCCACGGTGTTCCACCTGCTGACCGGGCTGATCGAACCTGTCGCGGGCACGATCACCATGGCAGGCGTCGATACCGCCACCTTGTCCCTGCCCGACCTGCGTGCCAACTTTGCCACCGTGTCACAAGACTCCGCCCTGTTTGACGAAACCCTGCGCGAAAATATCCTTCTGGGGCGCGATGGCATCCCCGATGCCTCCATGGCCGAGGCCCTTGATGCCGCCCATGCCACGGGCTTTGTCACTGCCCTGCCACAAGGCCTCGACACCCCCGCAGGTCCGCGCGGATCGGCGCTGTCGGGTGGTCAACGCCAGCGCATTGCCATCGCCCGCGCCCTCATCGCCGATGCCCCCGTGCTGCTGCTGGACGAGGCGACCTCCGCCCTCGATGCCCAATCCGAACAACTGGTGGCACAGGCGCTGGACCGCCTCTCCGCAGGCCGCACCACGCTGGTTATTGCCCACCGGCTCGCCACCGTGCGCCATGCCGACAAGATCGTCGTGATGGACCGGGGCCGGGTGGTCGAAGAAGGCACGCATGACACCCTCCTTGCCAAAGGCGGCAGCTATGCCCAGCTTTATGGTTTGCAGTTCAAGGATACCTGATGCGCACACTTTGGCAGATCACCGGCACCGACGCCCTGCCCTTTCTGCAAGGTCTCGTCAGCAATGATGTGCTGCCCCTGAAAAATCGCGGCATCGTCTATGCCGCCCTGCTGTCACCCCAAGGCAAATATCTCGCCGATTTCTTTGTAGTCAACACCGGCCATGCCTTGCTGATCGACATCGCAGAACCCCTTGCCACGGCAACCCTGCGCCGCCTGACGATGTACAAATTGCGCGCCGATGTGCAGATCACACCCGTCGATATGCCCGTCGCCTGCGGCGTTGGCCATGTGCCGGACGGCGCGTTCATCGACCCCCGCACCCCCGCCATGGGCTGGCGCGCCTACGGCATGGCGCAATCTCAGGCCGTCGATTGGGATGCCCTGCGCGTGGCCCATCTCGTGCCCGAAGCAGGCCGCGAGCTGATCCCCGATGACAGCTATATCCTAGAGATGGGGTTCGAGCGCCTGCACGGCGTCGATTTCCGCAAGGGCTGCTATGTCGGCCAAGAGGTGACCGCCCGCATGAAGCACAAGACCGAGTTGCGCAAAGGGCTGGCCCGTGTGCAAGTGCAGGGCGCAGCGGTTGAGGGGGCTGAGATCACCGCCGATGGCAAAACCGTGGGCACGCTGCACACCATCGCGGGCGACCCCGCGCACGCCTATCTGCGGTTTGACCGTGCCGATCAACCATTGCAGGCGGGATCAGCAGGCCTGACCTACCTGCCCTGACCAATCAATGCGAGTGCCCGTTCCATCGGATCAGCAATTCATGCTCGATCCCTTTGAACCCCAGATAAAACAGCAGCGCAAACAGCGATTTGACACCAATCACCGCCAGTTGCACCAAGCCGCCCTCCATCACGGCCAACACACCATATTCACTCAGAAAGTCGAAATTCGCCATGGCCAGCTTGACCAGCCCGAAGGACAGCCACGCAAGCCCCACAGAACAAACGCCCATTATCAGCAGCAAGACAAGCGAAGGATAGGCCTTCGGGCGTAACCAGTCTGACATGATGGGGGGCTCCTTGCACCTGCGGGTATGACCCTTGTGCCCAGAGTCCCCCTGCCGATCAAGCCCGTTCCGAATATTCCATCAGTTCCGTATGGACGATGATCTCTTCATCCGGCCCCACGAACGGTGGGATCATGATCCGCACGCCATTGTCGAGGATTGCGGGTTTGAAACTGTTCGCCGCCGTCTGGCCCTTTTGCACCGGCTCCGTATCCACCACCCGGCACTTTACCTTTTGCGGGATTTGCACTGACAGTGCCTCTTCCCCAAAATACTGCACCGTTGCCGTCATCCCATCCTGCAGAAACGGCCGCCGGTCGCCCAGCAAATCCGCGTCGATTTCCGTCTGTTCAAACGTCTCACCATCCATGAACACCAGCCGCCCATCCGTCTCGTAAAGGAACTGCTGGTCTTTGTTCTCCAGCTCTACCCGCTCCACCTTGTCTTCCGACCGGAACCGCTCGTTCAACTTGCGCCCATCCCGCAGGTTTTTCAACTCAACCTGTGCGAAAGCCCCGCCTTTGCCCGGCTTCACATGGTTCACCTTCACCGCCGCCCACAACCCCTTGTCATGCTCCAGCACATAGCCCGGCCTGATTTCGTTTCCGTTGATCTTCGGCATTGTGGCAAAACCTTGTTGAAAGCTTGATTGAACTGTGACCGACCCTATATATGCGCCGCTGGACCCCTGCAAGCCGACGATATGTTGTGTCAGTCCCGTGGCAGCTATGCAAAAAATACATGACAGCCATGATAGAATTGTTACCCCGAATCGGTTGTGAAAGGTTAAGAACTGGGGAACCGAGAAAAGACAAGACAGAATGGGAGGCCCCGATGGCCGATACGATTGACAGCACCGCCTTCAACTTTGAACAAGGTCAGCGCGCGCGCAAGTTGTTTGCCGCTGTGGTTCTGGCGGCTTTGGATGACGCCATCGCAGATGACAAGAAATACGGCAACGGCCCTGATCAGATCGCCCGCTGGGCCCGCTCGCGCGATGGGCGTGAAGTATTGTCCTGTGCAGGCATCGACCCGAACGAACGTGTCGTCAAAGGCCTGATGGAATTTGTATCCAAAGGCGTGCGCACCTCCGTGGCCCTGTCCCGCGAAGAAAGCGAACGCCGCCACGCAGCGGAACTGGAACACGCCGAAGCCGCGTAAGCGTCACACCGAACCGATTGACAAACGCGCCCTGTCGGGGCGCGTTTTGCATTTGTAGATAAGGGGTTACAGCGCGACATTCACACTTTGCGTGAAGACCCCCACCCCCGGCCCTACGGGAAAAGAGGTGCAAGACAGTTCATCTCTCCCCTCTCCGCTTCGGAGAGGGGTCAGGGGAGAGGGGTCATCGCACCCTACTCGAAATCATGCACCGCCAGCGCCCGGTTCAATTCCGCCCGCACCAGCTTGCGCACATTGCGCGTGATGCGCTCGCCCAGTGCGCCCTGCAATTCCTCGCGGATCAGATCCCGCACCAGATCGCGCAGCACCGCTTCGTCAAAGGCCACGGTACTGCCCGGCAACGCCTGTTCCTCGGCCTCCAGTTGCGCCATCACATCCGCTTCGGCCTTGTCCGCCCATGCCGCCATCGCCGCATCTTCGTCCGGCGTTGGTGCATCTTCATCACCCACATGCACCATGCCTGCTTCGGGTACAGCGTCCGCCGCCCAATCCGTTGAAACCTCGGCCACCTCCGCCGATTCCACCTCGGCCATCACCTCGGGTGCCACCCAGACCGATGCAGGCCATGTCGGCACATCCGCCGCTGCCAATGATAAATCCCCGGTTTCCGGCTCGTACCCATCCAGCGGCACTGCCGCCCCGATGCTGGCAACCCGGTCGCGGGTCCGCATGACGTCGTCATCCGGCACGGCCATGAACGGCGCTTCCACCACTGGCACCACCACCCGCAACGCCGGTGTCAGCAGCAGCTTTTCCCCCGCTACCACCACCGGTTCAGCCGGTTTTGGCCGCAGATCATCCGTCACCAATCGCCGGATCGACGACAGCACATCTTCAATTTCAACCGAACTCATACGATCTGACATGCGGGGCCTGTTTCGGGCATTTGGGCTGCTCTTGCACCGCAGTCTAATGCCACAGCGTCCTTCACACAAGACGTTGCGCATACAACCTGAACGATAGGGCAATACCAGCTATCTTTACCACAGCATTGGGCTTTATTCGCCCAGCCGCTTCAGAATCC
>JANNBG010000760.1:0-4617 GCA_031385205.1 Rhodobacterales bacterium | reverse complement strand
ATCGTGATGACCACTGATCCCACACGCATCGGGTTTTACGAAGGCCTGATCCGGGTGCTGGACCCATCAGGCCGCATCATCCCGGCCAAGGATTTCATGGATGCCGTCGAATCGCACGAAATTGGCCGGTTGATCGACTGTGCGTCGCTGCGCATGGGCTTGCAGGCCTTGGCCACCCATCCCGGATTGCGCCTGGCCATCAACATGTCCGCGCGGTCTTTGGGGTATCCGAAATGGACTGCCACCCTGACCGAAGGGCTGGCGCTGTCACCCACTGTGGCGGAACGGCTGATTCTGGAAATCACCGAAAGCTCGGCCATGCTGGTGCCCGAACTGGTGGTGCGGTTCATGAACGATCTGCAATCGCGCGGCATTGCCTTTGCGCTGGATGACTTTGGCGCGGGCTATACCGCATTCCGCTATTTCCGCGACTTTGCCTTTGATATCCTCAAGGTAGACGGCATGTTTACCCGTGGCATCGACACAGACCCTGACAATCAGGCGCTGGTGCGTGCGCTCGTATCTGTCGGCAAACATTTCCATATGCTGACCGTCGCCGAGATGGTCGAAACCGCAGCTGAGGCGGAATGTCTGCGCGCTATCGGGTTCGATTGCCTGCAAGGCTATGCCTTTGGCATGCCATCAATGAAGCCCGCGTTTCTGCAAGGCCCACGCAAGCGCGCATAATCTTGCCTTTTCGCACGTTCCCGCTTAGGCCAAAGGAAACGCAGGGTGTTTCCTGCATCCTTGGGGAAAGGGCTTTTCCATGACCAACGTCGTGATCGTATCCGCTGCACGTACCGCTGTCGGCAGCTTTAACGGGGCGTTTGCCGCAACCCCCGCGCATGATCTGGGTGCCGCGATGATCGAGGCCGTGGTGGCCCGTGCGGGCATCGACAAGGCCGAGGTGTCGGAAACCATTCTGGGGCAGGTGTTGACCGCTGGGCAGGGGCAAAACCCGGCGCGGCAGGCCCATATCAAGGCGGGTTTGGCCAAAGAGGCATCCGCATGGAGCCTTAATCAGGTCTGCGGATCAGGCTTGCGGGCCGTGGCTTTGGGCGCACAGCACATTCAGCTGGGCGATGCCGATATCATTCTGGCAGGCGGGCAGGAAAGCATGTCCCTTTCGCCACATGTGGCGCATCTGCGGGCCGGGCAAAAGATGGGCGATATGGCGTTTATCGATTCGATGATCAAGGATGGTCTGTGGGATGCCTTCAACGTCTATCACATGGGCCAGACGGCGGAAAACGTGGCCAACCAATGGCAGATTTCGCGCGACATGCAGGATGAATTCGCATTGGCCAGCCAGAACAAGGCCGAGGCCGCACAAAAGGCCGGTCGCTTTGCGGATGAGATTTTTCCCTTCATCATCAAGGGCCGCAAGGGCGATGTGACGGTGGATCAGGACGAATACATCCGCCACGGGGCCACGATGGACGCGATGCAGAAGCTGCGGCCCGCATTTGTAAAGGACGGGTCGGTCACGGCGGCGAATGCGTCGGGCCTGAATGATGGGGCAGCAGGGGTTTTGCTGATGACGGCGGCCAACGCGGAAAAGCGCGGGCTGACCCCGATTGCGCGGATTGCATCCTATGCGACGGCGGGGTTGGACCCGTCGATCATGGGCGTGGGGCCGATCTATGCCAGCCGTAAGGCACTGGAAAAGGCGGGCTGGAAGGTGGGTGACCTTGATCTGGTGGAGGCGAACGAGGCGTTTGCGGCCCAAGCCTGTGCAGTGAACAAGGATATGGGCTGGGATCCGGCGATTGTGAACGTGAACGGCGGTGCAATTGCGATTGGCCACCCGATCGGCGCCTCAGGTGCGCGCATCCTGAACACGCTGCTGCATGAAATGGTGCGGCGCGGCGCGAAACGCGGGCTTGCCACGCTGTGCATTGGTGGTGGCATGGGTGTCGCCATGTGCGTAGAACGGTAAATATAACAATATCTTGGGAGGGGAGTGAATGGGACGTATCGCATTGGTCACAGGCGGGTCGCGCGGCATCGGTGCGGCCATTTCGGTCGCATTAAAGGCGGCGGGTTATACGGTTGCAGCGAATTACGCAGGCAATGATGAGGCGGCGGCGGCGTTCACAAAGGAAACCGGCATTCCCACCTACAAGTGGTCGGTCGCTGAATATGACGCCTGCGTGGCGGGGGTGGCCCATGTGCAGGCGGAACATGGGGGCATTGACGTGCTGGTGAACAACGCGGGCATCACGCGCGATGCGATGTTCCACAAGATGACGCCGCAGATGTGGAAGGATGTCATCGACACCAACCTGTCGGGACTGTTCAACATGACGCATCCGGTCTGGGGCGGCATGCGCGACCGCAAGTTCGGGCGCGTCATTAACATCAGTTCGATCAACGGGCAAAAGGGGCAGGCGGGGCAGGCCAACTATTCCGCCGCCAAATCGGGCGATCTGGGCTTTACCAAATCCTTGGCGCTGGAAGGCGCGCGGGCAGGGATCACGGTCAACGCGATCTGCCCGGGCTATATCGGCACGGAAATGGTGCGGGCGATTGATGAAAAAGTGCTGGCAGAACGCATCATCCCGCAGATTCCGGTGGGACGTCTGGGTGAACCGGATGAGATTGCGCGGATCGTGACGTTCCTCGCCTCAGACGATGCAGGGTTCATCACAGGGTCCACCATCAGCGCCAATGGCGGGCAGTTCGTGGTCTAGGGCCAAATTTCTTCGAAGAAATTTGCAAAATCCTTCGAAGGATTTTGTCTTGAAACGGATGGACCGCTCTCATGACCCGCGCCCGTGCCACCGCAATCGGCTTTACCGCCGTGCTGATGTGGGCCTTGCTGGCCCTGTTCACCATCGGGTCGGCCCCCGTACCGCCCTTGATGCTGAATGCCCTGTGCTTTGGTATTGGTGGCAGTATCGGGGGCATCTGGACGATGCAGCAAGGCCGCTTGCATGCGTTGCGTGACGTGCCATGGCCGGTCTATGCCTTTGGCACCCTTGGGCTTTTTGGCGCGCATTTTCTGTATTTCACGGCCTTTCGTATGGCCCCGCGCGCCGAAACCGGGTTGATCGCCTATCTCTGGCCGCTGATCATCGTGCTGATGTCAGGGTTTCTGCCAGGCGAAAAACTCCGCCCGCTGCACATTGCAGGGGCCGTTTTGGCCTTTGTGGGTGCGGCGCTGATCGTGTTGCGTGGCGTGGCGGGCGTTGATGCAACGGCCTTGCCGGGGTTTGGCATTGCCTTCATTTTCGCGCTGACCTGGGCCAGCTATTCGGTGCTGTCGCGCAGGCTGGGCACAGTCCCGACCGAGGCTGTGACCATCTACTGCCTTGCGGCGGCTGTGCTGTCTGGCGTGGCCCATCTGGCACTGGAAACCACCATCTGGCCCACAACCGCCACCCAATGGCTGTCAATCGCGGCCCTTGGCATTGGCCCCGTCGGCATCGCCTTTTACACATGGGATATCGGCATGAAACGCGGCGATATCCAACTGCTTGGCGTGGCCAGTTATGCCGCACCATTGCTGTCAACGCTGGCCTTGGTGGCAACCGGCATCACAACAGCATCCATGACGCTGGCCTTTGCGGCTGCGTTGATTGCAGGCGGCGCGGCGCTGGCGGCACGCGCCAGCGGCCAAAAGATCAGGCGTGTGCCAGACGCGTGATTTCTTCCTTCAGTTTCATTTTCTGCTTTTTCAACTCTGCAATCTTCAGGGCATCTGACCCCGGGCTGCGCTGTTCCGTTTCGACCATATGTGACAGGTTTTCGTGCTTGCGGCGCAATTCTGACAGATGCGAAGCTATGGTCACGGGTATCCTCCTGAGGTTGATCCGAACACAACCAGTTCACCACAGGTTCCGAGTCGTGTCACGCAATCTTCACATTGCGCGCAAAACCATTCACCTAAACCTTGCCAAAAGATCACCACCCAGCCGCAGCACGGCATTCGCGTCGTCTGTGTAACTCTCACGATCCCCATCATGCACAGCACCCTTGTGGATCACAAAGGGGGCCAGCAGCCGGAAGGGGGCGCGGCTCACCTTGCGCCATTGCACCACCACCCGGCCTGGCGCGCGGTCGTCCCTTGCCGCCAAAGGCAATACCACAGCATTGCCTTGCACGGACAAAGCGGCCGGCAACAGATCGGGTGTGAAGATCATCGTCAGATACCCACCGGGCCGCAAGCGGCGCAATCCGGCAGCAACCCACACGTCGATCCCCGTCTCCACCCGCAAGGCCAGATCGCGGCCCGCGATGGGTGAGGGGGAGCCTGCACGGGGGTAATAGGGCGGGTTGGCAATGACATGGTCAAACTCCACCCGCAACGCCACCGGCATATCGGCCACGTCGCCCACGGTAACCACTATGCCTACATCGTTCCGCCGGGCATTGCGCGCGCACAGATCGGCGTAATCAGGTTGCAATTCCAGCCCGTGATGCAAAAGACCGGGCACGCGTGCGGCCAGACACAGGGATGCCGCCCCCGCGCCACACCCCAGATCGAGCACGCGGTCGTGCGCGACAGCAGGGACGCAAGCGGCGAGAAGCACCGGATCGGTCGCCGCACGATACCCGGCAACGGGCTGCAACACCTGCAACCGCCCACATAAAAAGGCGTCATCGGTCAGGTCG
>JANNBG010000749.1:0-5490 GCA_031385205.1 Rhodobacterales bacterium | reverse complement strand
CGTCACCTTCAACGCCGACCTGCCCCTGACGCTCGCCTTTGAATTTCGTGACTTCATGCAAAACGACACTGGCCTTGAATACATCGGCACAGACCACCAGCAGATGGGCGATGGCGGCGCGATTGCGCAGTTTCGCGATGCCGCCACCGGCGATCTTCTGGCTGTCACCGATGCAGGCTGGCACTGTCAGGTCATCCAACAGGCCCCGCTGTCCGACGCCTGTGCCGATCTGGCCAACCCTGTTGCAGGCGAGGGCGATTGCGCCGCCATTGTCACCGCCGTTGCCCCCGATTGGGTCGCACCGGCGTTTGATGACAGCACATGGCCCGCCGCCACCACCCATTCCGCCCGCAGCGTTGGCCCGAAGGATGGCTATGACCAGATTGATTGGGTCCCCCAATCCGCCTTTATCTGGGGCCCCGATCTGCACCGCGATAATGTCGTGCTGTGCCGCACAACGATCAGCCGATAACGCCCTTCACACCCGGAAAGTCATCATGAACCCGTACCACCTTTGCGCCATTGCAGCCCTTTTGGCCGCTGGCCCCGCCTTTGCCCATACCATCGCAGACACCCTTACCGACCGCACCTGTGACCCCAGCGCCTTTACCGATCAGGTCACTGGCCTTGCCTGCACCGACAGCCAGTTTTCCTTTCAATCGCAGGGCCTGCCCGACCCCGCGCACCCCATGATGGTGGGCATCACCGGCAATAACCAACAGTTCCCCTCCATCCATCATCTGGACTTCTCGCTGCCCCGCCACCCCACGCTGGCCGCATCCCCCACCCAAACCGTGCCCGGCGCCATTGGTGTCGCCATCAATGGCGTGCCGATCTTCGATCCCAGCACCCAAGGCCCGCCATTGACCGACACCGGCAAACCGGTGACCGCCGCCGCCGCGGGCGAACTGGACGCCTGCGGTGGCCATGCCGGGCGCGGTGATGACTACCACTATCACCGTGCGCCCAACTGCCTGATCGACGCCATGGGGGCCAATGCTGTCGATGTGCAGCACCGCCCCATTGGCTATGCTGCCGATGGCTTTCCCATCCTCGCCTTGGGCTGGTTCGATCCCGCCCATGATATCGAGGCCGCATTGGACCCCTGCCGCGGCGCCACCGATGGCGTGGGGGCCTATTTCTATAATGCCGAGAACAAAGGGGATTTCGCCGTGTTGGATTGCCTCAGCGGCACCGAACAGCGTTTCACCCGTGACCAGTGGGACCAGCGCAAGGATGCCGCAGGCCATGACATCGTCGGCATTCCCATCACATTCGCTGTCAGCGATTTCCGCGCCGCACAGGTCGGTCAGGCCCAATGCGCCACCATGACCGGCACATTGGGCGATGAACAATTGTTGCAACCTGACGGCACCGTCATCCGCAACACCGCGCTGGACGGTGCCTTGTTTCATTGCAGCAGCGCCTGCTATGGCCAGTTTGTCGAGGCCCCATGGAGCCTCTCGTCCCATGGCCGTGTTCTGGTGTATGAGGCGCAAACCGCCGGGTGCCCCGCAGATTTTGGCCCCGCCCAAGCCGATGGCAATGCGTTTCTCGCCTATCGCCCCGTTGACTAAACCCCCACCCTAGGGGCGTGGCGATGGTCTTGTCACAGATATTTCTGGATCGGCAGGTGCCCCACGATCCAGGAAATCGCCCGTTTCGGCCAACCCGCCTCCGGCTCTACCGCCATCACCGCAGGCAAGCCCGGCCGCGTCACGGCCCAGCGCAAGGCGCGCCCCGCCAGCGTCGCCTGGTACGCCTGTCCCGGTGATGACAGCGCCGCAAACATCGCCACCAGTTCCGCCACCAGATGCGGCTCTTCAAACAACAGCCCCAGTTCCGTGTTGATCGAGGCTGACCGCAAATCAAAGTTCAGCGACCCCACGATGCCCTGCCGCCCATCCAGCACAAACACCTTGGAATGCAGCACATCGCGCGTGCCACCCCGCAACGCAGGCCGTGCGAATTCGAACACCTGCATCCCCGCCGCCAGCATCGGGCGGCGATAATACCGATACGCCCCGTGGCACAGCAGCAAATCCGTCGCCGACAATGCATTCGTCACCAAGGACACCGTCACCCCCCGCGCCGCCAACTGCACCAGCCCTGCAAGGCCCGCAGGCCCCGGCACAAAATACGGTGTCACCAGCCGCACATCCGTTTTGGCCGATGCCAAAAGGTCTGCAATCGCCGTATCCATCCACGGCGCGCTATGGCCGCCATAGGCTTTGTCCGGCGGGTCCGCCAACAGCTGCACCTTATCTGTCCAGCGCAGCCCTTCGGTCAGAAACGCCCCCAGCCTGTGCCCCTGCAACGCCTGCTCCAAAAACTGCCGTGATGGCGCGGATGTCACCTGCCGCGCCAACCGCCTGCGAAACGCGCGTTTGTTTGCCTTGAACGCGGGCCACAACGCCACAATTGGCAAAGACAGCCCAAGGTTCCAGTAACTGTCAAACACCGCCGACACATCCGCCACCTTTGGCCCCACCAGCAAGATATCCGCATCAACCGAAATCCGGTTGCCTTCATCCGCGCCGAAATATGTGTTGCCAATGTTGCGCCCGCCCAAGATGGCCAGCCGCCCGTCCGCGATCCACATCTTGCCATGCATACGCCGGTTAAAGCGTGCCAGACCCAATGCCATTTCCACCATCCGGCGCAGCACATGCCCGCGTTCCCGCGTCGGGTTGAACAGCCGCACCTCGATCAGCGGATGCTGCGTCAGCGCAAGGAACGCCCGGTCAAACCCCTGCACATTCACGTCATCCAGCAGCAGCCTGACCCGCGCCCCCCGGTCTGCCGCCGCAACCAAACGGTCAATCAGCAGCCACCCCGTCAGATCCGTGCTCCAGATGTAATACATCAGGTCCAGACTGCGCCCCGCCTGCGTGGCCGACAGCGCCCGCGCCGCAAAGGCATCCGCATTGTCCAACAGCAGCTTCAGCCCCGATGTGCCCGCATGACCCGCCGCCAACGGGGCCAGCAGCTGGTCCAGCGCTGTATCAGACCCCGCAATCGGCAACGCATCAGACGCAGGCCCCCGCATCTTTGCCAGAAACCGCCGGTACGACCGGTGCGCCGCCCACGATGCCACGCCCACCAGCAGCGCCGTGGCCAAAACCAGCGTCAACACCTGCAAGGCCGACAATATCATGCAGGCCCCCCCCACAGCCGCAACCGCGCCTTGATCGGCAAATGGTCCGATGCCCGCCGCGCCAGCGGGGTGTCATGCGCCGCCACATCCAGCAAATCGCCGTGCGGTGACAGCATCATGCGGTCCAGCGCCAGCAACGGATAGCGCGAAGGAAAGCTCGCCCGTGCCGGCGCGATGGTGAAATGCTTGCCCAGCGTCTGAAACGCCCCGCTGCCATCGCGCCATTCGTTCAAATCGCCCAGCAACAGCGTAGGCCGCCCCTCCATCGCCGTCACCTTGTCGATCAAGGCCCGCGCCTGTGCGATCCGCGACGCTGGCAACAGCCCCAGATGCGCATTCACAATGCGCAACGGCTGGCCCCCGATCACCAGATCCGTCACCAGCGCCCCGCGCGGCTCCAACCCCGGCAGGATCACCTGATGCACCTCTTGCACCAGCCCACCCCGCACCAGCAACAGGTTGCCATGCCAGCCATGCGCCGCACCCACATCCTGCAGCGGCACCGCAATCAGCCCCAGATCACGCCGGATCTGGTCCAGATCGAGCAGGCCCTTCCGCGTACCAAACCGCGTATCTGCCTCTTGCAGCGCCAGAATATCTGCACCGATCTCGGCAATCACCGCCGCTGTCCGCCCCAGATCACGCCGCCGGTCGGTGCCAACGCCCTTGTGAATATTGTACGATGCCACTGAAAGATCCGGCACGGAGGTCATGTCGTCGTGATCCTTTGGTTTGTGGTCGCAGCGACAGAGTCTGTCAGATCAGACCAACCCGCAAGACGGAACAGCACTATGTTCCCCCACCCGCGCTGGCCCAACCGACAAATGACTTGTTGCATCACAACTTTTTGCATATCCATGTTGTCATGGGGGATTCGGCACATGCTCGGGCACCGTTTTGCAACGCGGATCAATTCCTTTGCCTCTGGCGCGGCTGCGTACTGGCCTGATCTTGCAGGCAAGCCCAGCCTTGCCCAATTGGTGCAACGCGCGGCAGGCGTTGATGGGCTGACCGAACTGGACCTGAACTATCCTGATCACATCGGACAAGACGCCGTGCAGATCGGCCACATGGTGCGCAATTGCGGACTTGCTGTCAGCGGCCTTGCCATGCGCTATTACAGCAATCCTGCCTTCAAACTGGGCGCATTCACCAATCCCGATGCCGCCGTGCGGCGTGATGCGATTGATCTGACCAAACGTGGCATTGATGCCGCCCGCGCCATGGGTGCACCGATGATGACGCTGTGGCTGGGGCAGGATGGTTGGGATTACCCCTTTCAATGCGACTATGCCGCCCTGTGGGAGGCTGAGATTGCTGGCATTGCCGAGGTCGCAGCGCATGACCTTAATATCTTGATTTCCATTGAGTATAAACCAAATGAGCCGCGCGCCTATGCCGTTCTGCCTGATGCTGCCACCACATTGCTGGCCATAGACCAGATCGGCCTGCCAAACCTTGGCGTCACCATCGACTTTGCCCATTCGCTTTATGCCAATGAACAACCCGCCTTTGCCGCCAGCCATATCCTGCGCCGGTCCCGCCTGTTGGGCCTGCACCTGAACGATGGCTATGCAAAACGTGATGATGGGTTGATGGTCGGTGCCGTGCATGAACAGGCCACATTGGAATTGCTGCGCGCTGTGCAGCGTGGCGGCTATGACGGGGCGATTTATTTCGACACCTTCCCTGATGCCTCCGGCCTCGACCCAGTCGCCGAATGCGCCGCCAACATCCGCACCGTGCGCCGGATGCTGGATGCCGTCACACGCCTCGATGGTGACAATGCGCTGGCCGATGCGCAAAGCCGCCAAGACCCCGTCACCGCCATGGAATGCGCCCGCATGGCCCTGGCCAAGGCGACAGCCACTCCGTGATACTTTACGACCAAGACTGAACCTGTGTTGAAAATGGGAGGAACCAATGCAACACTTTCTGAAAACAACCCTCGCTGCCAGCGTCCTTGCGCTGAACTTTGCTGCTGCTCAAGACCTGACCCCGCTGAATTCGGACTCAGAACCCGACCGCATGGATTGGTCGGAACTGTATGCCAAATTCGGCCCCCTGCCTGCGCCAGCCGCCGGTACCAAGGTGGGTGGCGTGTCCAAAACGCTGACCAATGAATACTGGCGGTCACTGGGCGTGGGCTACCAGAACGTCGCCGACAAGCTGGGCATCGAATTCGTCTATCAGGCCGCCCAAAACGAAGGCGACCAGTTGGGCCAACTTTCCACCGCAGAAAACCTGATTACCCAAGGCTTCAACGCCCTGCTGTTTTCGCCCCAGACCGATGCCAACCTGATCCCCGCGGTCGAGGCGGCCAAGGCGGCGGG
>JANNBG010000746.1:0-5994 GCA_031385205.1 Rhodobacterales bacterium | reverse complement strand
CACGCCGATCTGCCCAAATCCATTGAAAGCTATTATCAGGAAATCGGCCGTTCGGGGCGTGACAGTGCGCCCGCCGAAACCCTGACGCTGTATGGCCCCGATGACATCCGCCTGCGCCGCAGCCAGATTGACGAAGGCGTGGCCCCGGCAGACCGCAAGGCCGCCGATCATGGGCGGCTGAACGCCTTGCTGGGTCTGGCCGAAGCGATGCAATGCCGCCGTCAAGTCTTGCTGGGTTACTTTGGTGAAACCACCCAACCCTGCGGCAATTGTGACCTCTGCGACCGCCCCGTCGATCTGTTCAACGCGACCGAGGCTGTGCGCAAAGCATTGTCGGCCATCCTGCGCACCGGTGAATACTTTGGTGCAGGGCATCTGATTGATATCCTGACCGGGAATGCCACCGCCAAAGTGCGCGAAAAGGGCCATGACCAACTGCCCACCTTTGCCGTCGGGCGTGATCTTTCCAAACCCGCATGGGGCGCCGTGTTCCGCCAGATGATGGGCCGCGATCTGATCCGCCCTGACCCTGACCGTTTCGGGGCCCTGCGTATGACCGATGCCGCACGGCCCATATTGCGCGGCGAGGCAGAAATCACCCTGCGGCGTGATACCATCGGGTCCGCCGTCGGGCGTGCGCCTGTGCGGACCCTGACATCTGAAGAGGATGCACCTCTGTTTTCGGCACTCAAGGCAAAACGCCGCGCCTTGGCCGAGGCGCAGGGCGTGCCCGCCTATGTCGTCTTCCCCGACCGTACCTTGCAGGAAATGGCCGAACGCAAGCCCGCAACCTTGGATGCCATGATGGGCATCACCGGGGTGGGCGCAAAAAAGCTGGAAAGCTATGGTGCGCAATTTTTGGCCGTCATCACGGGCGCGCAAACCGCCACGTTGCACCCCGCGCGGATGCGGCTGGCGGGGCGGCCCGCAGCAGATGTATTCGACCGTCTGGCCGAGGCGCAACTGGCCCTGACGCGTGGGGCCGACGGGATCGGCAAACCACTCAGCCTGTCACAAGGCAGCTTGCGCAAGATCGCCGAGGCGCGGCCGTCGACGCTGTCCGATCTGGACCGCGCGGGCGATTTGGGGCCGGCAAAGTTGGAACGGTTTGGTGCGGCGTTTTTGGAAATATTGCGCGAGGCATAGCCCTATGACGCAACCGCAACGCCATCCGGCAGGATAATCGCCCGCGCATCCGCCGGGCAATGCTGCACCAGCACCTCCACAATCGCCGCCTTACGCAGGGGTTTGGTCATGTATTGGTCAATCCCCGCCGCCAGAATATCGGTATCATCGCCATCCATTGCATGCGCCGTCAGTGCCACAATTGGGATGTGCCCGCCCGTCGCCACCTCCAGCGCGCGGATCGCGCGTGATGCCTCACGCCCATCCATTTCCGGCATCGAGATATCCATAAAGATCATGTCCGGGTCCAATGACTGGAATAAATCCACCGCCTCACGCCCGTTATTGGCGAATGTCAGATCGATCCCCGTATCCTGCACCATCTTGCGGAACACCAACTGGTTCGTGCGGTTGTCTTCCGCCGCCAGCACCCGCATCGGGCGTTGCGTGTGCAGAACCGGCACAAGCGCCGCCACCACAGGTACCACTGCCGGGGCCGACAGCGCATTCAGACGTCGGTACAAGTCTGCACGCAAAATCGGTTTCTGCACCACCGCCGTCAGCAACCCTGCGGGTGCATCCCGCACATCCACCGGGCTGGACGTCAGCAGCAACACCGGCATGGTCCAGCCGCCATCGCGAATGCGCCCGGCCAGCGTCAACCCATCCATATCCGGCATGTGGTGATCGGTCAGCACCACGTCAAAAACTTGCCCCTGTGCCAGCAGGGCCAACGCATCCGCACCAGACCGGCACAACGCCACCTCGATCCCACAAGGCACCAATTGCCGCTCCAGAATCGTGCGGTTGATGAACTGGTCATCCACCACCAGCGCGCGGCGCACCGAAACCGGCACCTCTGGCGCCCGTGCCTCCTCTGCCACCGCCAGCGGCACGCGGAACCCGAAACTGGACCCACGCCCAATTTCCGAATCCACCCAGACCTCGCCACCCATCCGCTCGATCAGCTTTTGTGTGATCGCCAACCCCAGCCCCGTGCCTTCAAATTTGCGGTTCGCCGCTGATTCCACTTGGTTGAATTCGCCGAACACATGCTCCAGATTTTCCGGCGCAATGCCGATGCCCGTATCTTCGACTGTCACATGCAACTGCTGATGCCCCGGCGCATCCTCGATCCCCACCACCCGCACCAGCACATGGCCTTTTTCAGTAAACTTCACCGCATTGCCGATCAGGTTGGTCAACACCTGCCGCGTGCGCCCCGGGTCACCCACAAACCGCGTCGGCAGGAACATGTCAAAGTCGATCATCAGATCCAGCCCTTTGGCCCGTGCCTTTGGCTGCAAAAGCATGACGACCTCATGGATAGTGCGTTCCAGATCAAAGGGTTCGGGGTGCAGGGTCAGACGCTCCGCCTCGATCTTGGAATAATCCAGAATATCGTTGATAATCACCAGCAACGCCTCGCCCGATGATTTGATCGTTTCCGCAAACAGGCGTTGTTCTTCGGTAAGCTGCGTTTCGCACAACAGGTCCGCCATCCCCACAACGCCATTCATCGGCGTGCGGATTTCATGGCTCATGTTTGCCAGGAAAGCAGATTTTGCCCGGTTTGCCGCCTCGGCAGCCGCGCGTGCCGCCTCCAGCGCCTCAGTCTGGGCTTTCAGCTCTGTCACATCCACGCTCAGGCTGACCCGCCCTCCATCCGGTGTGGGGCGGTCCATCTTGCGCAGCCAGCGGCCTGTGGCCGTCTGGATCGTCAACTCGCCTTCTGCCCTGCGATGATGATCCAGCCGTTCAGCCAGCCATGCCTCCTCACGCCCCACACCATCCAGAAATGCACCACGGTCCAGCCCTGCCCGCAGAATATCTTCCAGCCGTGCTCCGGGCAGGGCGGCCTCCTGCACTTCCGGCACGGAATTGGTATAGGTACTGTTGGCCATGATCAGGCGTTCGTCCCGGTCAAACAACACAAAGCCATCCGGGATCGCCTCGATCGCCACTTTCATGCGCATCTGTTCGGTAATGTCCTGCAGCAGGATCACCACATCACCATCCCGCGTGCGGCGGTTTACCAGTTGCAGCCATGGCCCTTTGGCCAGATGCAGCACCGCCGGATTTGCAAACTCCTGTTCCACGCGTGCCAGCGTATCCGCCACCCAATCACGCACGGGCATGTCGCCAATGTCGAACAGCCCCACCTCGCCTGCCAGTTTCAACAGTTCGGAATAATACACCCCTTCCGACGCATCAACGCCGGCAAACACCGCCCGAAACGCCACGTTCGCCGCAATCAGCCGCAGGTCATGGTCAAACACGGCAAAGCCATCACGGATGGAATCAATCGATTCCCACAGCCTGCGTTCGGCAATGACCGCCGCCGTATGCGCCCGGTCCAGATCGGAGACAAAGCGTTCCTTTTGCCCCTTCAACACCTCTGTCTCTGAAAGGGCTGACCGCGTCACCTCGCGCTGCTCCACCACCTGATCAAACAGGTTGCGCGCATGCAGCGCCAGCTTTTCATTCACCGCAAACAGCTCACGGCTTTTCATTTGCAGCATGCGTTCAGCGGCCAGCCGCGCGCGCCTTTCGTTTGACAACCGATCTGCAATATCCATGCCCAAGCCCCTTGCGCAGGCCCACCAGACCCGCATGCAGGGCCACCATGGCGCAGACGGGTGAACCTATACTTAACGCTGATGCTATTGTCGGGTGTTCCGGACTTGCCAGCAGTGCAACGCCCGTGCGACCATCAACGAAATATCTTTTGGAGGCGTTTCGATGCGTGTTTTTCGCCAGATTCTTGGTGTTGCGGCTGTTGTGATTCTCGGACTGCCAATCATGGCACAGGCACAAGACCTGATCCCGGACCGCAGGTTCGTGCTGTCGCAGGATATTGATCTGCCGGGCGGCGATATTGCGCAGATGTTCGACACCACGTTGGACGCCTGCCAGCGCGCCTGCTTGACCAGCCCGCAATGCACGGCCTTCACCTTTAACACCCGCAACGGGTCGTGCTTTCCCAAGGCCAACCCCGGTGAAGGTGCGTTCTTTCAAGGCGCGTTTTCCGGCACTGTGCTGACCGCCGATCCGGGGGCCGAGGCGCGGGCCTTGGCGCGGCGTGGCGAATTGGTGTTCCTGCAGGACTACGACATCGCATCGGCCACGCAACAAGCCTCCAATCTGGCCAATGAACATGTGACGGATGGCTGGACTGCCGAGGAACATCTGGCATCGGCGGCCGAGGCCGAAGCGAATGGTGATTTTGATGGGGCCAGCAAGTTCACCGGGGCCGCGATCAATATCACAGATGCCGCAGAAAATTGGGCGGATTACGCGCGGTTGCTGCTGGCGGCGGCGCAGAATTCAACCGACGCACAGCAATCGTTCCGTGATCGGTCGGTATGGGCGTCGATGAATGCTTACTTACGGGCAGATAACAAGGCATTGCAGCATACCATTCTGGTCACCTTGGGCGACGCGCTGGAACAAGTCGGGCGTGGGCGCGACAAAGTGCAAGCCCTGCGTCTGGCGCAGTCTTTGCAGAACCGGCAAGATACGGCGACGGCACTGGACGATGCGATTGGCAAATATGGCTTTCGGATCGAGGAAAACACGGTCGAGGCAGATTCGGCACGGCCCCGGATTTGCGCGACCTTCAGCGAAGATTTGGTCAAGTCTGGCGTGGATTATTCCACCTTCGTGCAAGTGGCTGATACCAATCTGACGGTCACACAAAACGGGCGGCAGTTGTGCGTCGAAGGCGTGCAGCACGGGTCGCGCTATGTGGTGACCTTCCGCGAAGGCTTGCCCGCCTATGACGGCCAGACCTTGGCGAAAAACATCGAAATCGCGCAATATGTGCGTGACCGCAGCCCCGGTGCGCGGTTCGCAGGGCGGGGATATGTGCTGCCAAAGGCGGCGGAATCGGCTTTGCCGGTTGAAACGGTCAACACGGACAAGCTGGACCTGACGCTGTTCCGCGTGACAGACCGTAACCTGTTGCGGTCGGTGCAGGGCTATTTCTTTGGCCAGCCCTTGCAGGATTATGCCGAGTACGACTTTGCCGGAACCGTGGGCGAGGAAATCTGGACAGGCACGGCCACGGTGGGCCAAGAGGTCAACCGCGATGTGACCACACGCCTGCCGATGACCGAGGCTTTGGCAGGCCAGCCTGCAGGCATCTATGCGCTGAAGGCGTCTATTCCGGGGGTGGACCCTTATGTGACGGGTGCGGCATGGCAGTGGTTTGTGGTGTCCGACCTTGGCATGACCACGATGTCGGGCGTGGACGGTTTGCATGTCTTCGTGCGGTCTTTGGGCACGGCACAGGCGAAAACCGGCATCACGGTGGAACTGTTGAACACTGCCAATGCGGTGCTGGGCACAGCCACCACCGACGCCATGGGCTATGCGCATTTTGATGCCGGCCTGACACGCGGCACGGGCGGGTCTGCGCCTGCCATGGTGGTGGCGCGCGAAGGCGAGGCTGACCTTGCCTTCCTGTCCCTCACCGACCCTGAATTTGACCTGTCAGATCGCGGCGTCGAAGGGCGCGAACCTGCACCACCCGTGGACGTCTTCCTGACCACAGATCGCGGCGCCTATCGCGCAGGCGAAACCGTGCATGCCACGGCGCTTGCGCGTGACCCGTTGGTTGCGGCCATCACGGGCCTGCCGCTGACAGCCATTCTGCGCCGCCCGGATGGTGTGGAATATTCGCGGGCCTTGGTGCAGGACGCAGGCGCCGGTGGCTATGTGTTCGATCTGCCCATCGCAGGATCAGCCCCGCGCGGCACTTGGACTCTGGATGTGGTGGCGGATGAAGAAGCGGGCGCCTTGGCCAGCCAGACCTTCCTGGTCGAGGATTTCCTGCCCGAACGCATCGACTTTGACCTGACGCTCGCC
>JANNBG010000695.1:0-5113 GCA_031385205.1 Rhodobacterales bacterium | reverse complement strand
CCGGCCCCGCAACCCATAGATTTTGCTTTACAACCTTCCGTGAGGGGGTAAAGGCTTATGGCAGAATTGTGGCGATGGACCAGAAAGAGGAGCTGCTGCTGTGCAAGGTTTAAGCAACGCAGTTCGGATGATTGTCGGTGGTTTTGCAGTATCAATTGGCTTGTCCGCAGCGACGGCCGCGATGGCGCAAACGCAGCCCGAAGTTACCGGACAGATTGAATGGGGCATGTGGATCGACGATGACGGCTGCCAGCATTGGTGGGCGGACGGCGGTCTGGAAGGCTATATGGTGCCACGCCGCAACCCGCAGACGGGCAAGCCGGTCTGTATGAAAAAGAATACCTGTCTGGTGGAAAACACGGATACGCTGTTCCAGACGGATTCAGCCAAACTGACGGCGCATGGCCGCAGCTTTTTGACATCGTTCTTCCAGCAGGCCGGTGCGTTTGGCTATGCGATCTATGGCCATACAGACAGCCGCGCATCGGATGAATACAACATCAAATTGTCGGATCGCAGGGCGGCCTCGGTGGCTGACATCGCGCGGTCCGTGGGTGGCGTGGTCGAACGTGAGATCGGCTTTGGCGAGCGCCAACCGGTTGCGTCAAACAGCACGGCGGCGGGCATGCAGCAGAACCGGCGCGTCGAAGTCGTCTGCTATTCGTGGTGATGGAGATGAACATGCACATGAAACTCACCGCGAGCCTTGGCTTTGTACTGTTGGCCGCAGGCTGCATCCAGAACGAAGGGTTTGAGGGCACACAGGCCTATACCGGCGCAAATTCGATCATCGCGACGGGGCAGGATCAGGGGCGCGACTCGGGCCAGTTGGTGAATGGTGTGGCCGCCATCGCCTATGACCCGGATGGCTGCCAGAACTGGATCATCGACGATGGTCTGGAAGGGTATTCCACGCCGCGCTATGACCCCGTGTCAGGTTTGCCGGTCTGCAATTCGCTGTATCCGCCGGGAACGGTGATTGGCGGGTACCAAAGCGGCACCCAGGGCATCCAGGACCGCGTCTCTGGTCCCGGCATCAAAACGGTGGTCAACAAGTGACAGGCCTGCCTGCCATATCTTTTCAGGGGCCGCAGCGAAAGTTGCGGCCCTTTTTCGTTCTACGGCCTGCTTGTCATGCAGGGGACACAAAACCCGATCACGATTTGCCACGTTTTGCATCACGCCCTTGCCAGACCGCGACCACGACCCCACACTCACATCATCAGATGGAAAGGAACACCGTTTGGGCATCTCTGCGCTGACCCCGCCCGCCGCCGAGGATCTTGTGGAAACAACCCTCGAATTTCCCGATAACCGCTTGCTGATCGACCTTTGCGGCGAATTTGACCGCAATCTGGCACAGGTCGAACATCAGATGGGGGTGCATATCCTGCGCCGGGGCAACAGGTTGGCCGTGATTGGCGACAAGGCATCCCGCGAACAGGCAAGTGCGGTGCTGCGGTCGCTATACGCACGGCTGGAAGGCGGGCGTGGGGTGGTTGCGGGTGACATTGACGGGGCGATCCGTTTGGGGCGACCGATGCCGGATGTGATGCGCGATCCGGGCGAACAGATCGAGATGTTCCAGGGCAACCGGGTGGAATTGCGCACGCGCAAGAAAGCGATCGAGCCACGGACTGAGGCGCAAAAGGCCTATGTGGCGAACCTGTTCTCACATGAATTGGGTTTTGGCATCGGGCCCGCGGGCACGGGGAAAACCTATCTGGCGGTGGCGGTGGGGGTGACCTTGCTGATCACGGGGGCGGTAGAGAAGATTATCCTCAGCCGTCCGGCGGTAGAGGCGGGGGAGCGGCTGGGGTTCCTGCCGGGGGATATGAAGGAAAAGATCGACCCGTATATGCAGCCCTTGTACGACGCGCTGAATGATTTTCTGCCGCAAAAACAGATGCTGAAACTGGTGGAAGACAAGCGCATCGAAATCGCACCCTTGGCCTTTATGCGGGGGCGGACGCTGAGCAATGCGTTCGTGGTGCTGGACGAGGCGCAGAACGCGACAACGATGCAGATGAAGATGTTCCTGACGCGTCTGGGCGAAGGGTCACGGATGGTCATCACGGGGGACCGCACGCAGGTGGACTTGCCACGGGGCACGGCATCAGGGTTGCAGGATGCAGAACGCATTCTGAAGGGGGTGAAGGGGGTGACCTTCAACTACTTCACATCGAAAGATGTGGTGCGGCACCCGTTGGTGGGGCGGATCATCGAAGCGTATGAGGCGGACGAGGCGTAGGCTCAGGTTTTCTGTTTGCTGAAATACGCATCTTGCAACGGGCTGTGAAAAGCGCCCCGTTGACGGCACCTTGCAGGCCGGCCTAAGGGACGCGCATGGAACCGATTGTTGATTGTGTCATCGAGGATACGCGCTGGGAAGCTTTTGGCTTGGAACCTTTGGCCGAAGCTGCGGCGCAGGCCACGCTTACTGCTCTTGGTCTGTCCACATCCGGCTATATGATCGTTGTCATGGGTTGCGATGATGCGCGGATTGCAGTGCTGAACGCGGATTTCCGGGGGAAATCGCAGCCGACCAATGTGCTGAGTTGGCCGTCGCAGGACCGCACGATGGACAGCCCCGGTGCCATGCCGGCATTGCCTGCACCGGATGCGGATGATCCGACGGAACTGGGCGATATTGCGATGGCCTGGGAAACCTGTGGGCGCGAAGCGGCGGAGCAGGGTAAGGCACACAAAGATCATGTGACGCATCTGGTGGTGCATGGCATTTTGCACCTTCTGGGCTATGACCATGTGGATGATGCGGATGCGACGCTGATGGAGCAAACCGAGGCACGGATACTTGCCAGCCTTGGGGTGGCTGATCCATACTAGGGGTGCACCCGCATGACGGGTGTGTTTGGGAAAAGGACCGATGGGCAGTAGCAACGACGGCATATCCGCAGCAGCGGATGCCAAGGACGACGCGGAACCTCCGCAACGCGGCCTGCTGGGGCGACTTCTCAGTGCCTTTTCGCCCAATGATCCACCGCCAGACGTGGCGCCGTCGAACCCGACCGCGCCGATTGGCACGACCGGTTTGCCGCATATCGGCAACCTGCGGCGGTTGCGGGTGGATGACGTGTCGATCCCGAAGGTGGACATTGCAGCGGTGCCATTGGACATCGGCAAGGATGATCTGGTGGCTGCGTTCCGGGAACATGGGTATTCGCGCCTGCCGGTGTACAAGGGCACCTTGGACCACCCGCAGGGGTTGGTGCTGCTGAAGGACCTGGCGTTGCAGCATGGCTTTGGGGTGGCGGGCAGGTTCAGTCTGCGCAAGCTGCTGCGGCCGATTCTGTATGCGCCGCCGTCGATGCCGATTGGGGTTTTGCTGCAAAAGATGCAGAAAGACCGGGTGCACATGGCCTTGGTGATTGATGAATATGGCGGAGTGGATGGCCTTGTAACGATCGAAGACCTGATCGAGACGGTGATCGGCGAGATCGAGGATGAACATGACGAAGACGAAGGGCTGATGTGGAAAGAGGAGAAACCCGGCGTGTTTCTGGCGCAATCCATGGCCCCCTTGGCGGATTTCGAGGCGGCGATTGGGTTGCAGTTGCGATCTGGCGATGAGGGCGAGGATATTGATACGCTGGGGGGGTTGGTGTTTCTGCGCACGGGGCGGGTGCCGGCAAGGGGCGAGATTGTGCCGCACGAATCGGGCGCGGAGTTCGAGATTGTGGAGGCGGACCCGCGGCGGATCAAACGGCTGCGGGTGCGGTTGCCACGGGCGGTTGAAGCAGGCGAATGAGGGCAGGGTTTCCGGGCTGGGCCGCGCTGGTGGTGCCGGTGGTTGCGGGGCTGGGGGTGGCGTTGGGTCAGGCGCCGCTGGGCTGGGTGGCGGTGGCGTTTCCGGCGTTGGTTTTCTACATCCACGCAGTTGCGACGGCTGAAAAGGGCACGGTGTGGCGCGCGTGGTTTGGCGGGGCTGCCTATTTCGCGGCGTCATTGTCGTGGATCGTGTCGCCATTTCTGGTGGAGCCGGAGCGGTATGCATGGATGGCCCCGTTTGCGCTGCTTGGGCTGGCCTTTGGGTTGGCACTGTTTTGGGCGCTGGCGGCGTGGCTTGCCGGGCTCATCCGGCACCGGGCGTTGGGATTTGCGGTGGCACTGGCAGGGGTGGAGCTGGCGCGCGGATATGTATTCACGGGGTTTCCATGGGCATTGATCGGGCATATCTGGGCAGAGACGCCCGTGGCGCAACTGGTGGCGGTGATGGGGCCGAACGGGCTTTCGCTGCTGACCACGCTGGTGGCGGCGTTGCCGGTGATGTTCGGGCTGCGGGCGTTACCTGCGATTGCGGCGGTGGGATTTACGGTACTGATCTGGGCAGATGCGCGGCTGGATGAGCCGGAGCCTGCCATGCGCGTGGGCACGCTGCGGTTGGTGCAACCGAATGCGGAACAGCACCTGAAATGGGACCCGGATCAGGCGCGTATCCTGTTTGACCGGCAATTGGCGATGACGGCGGTGCAGCCTGTGGCGGATTTGACGATCTGGCCGGAGACGGCGCTGCCCTATCTGCTGGACCGTGACCCGCAGGTCGGCGCGATGATTTCTGACGCTGCTGAAAACCATGCAGTGATCGTGGGCATGCAGCGGGTGAAAGGCACACAGGGCTGGAACACGATGGCAGTGATCGAAGGCGGTGTTGTGACGCAGGCCTATGACAAATGGCATCTGGTGCCGTTTGGCGAATACATCCCGTTTGGTGATCTGGCCTATCGGTGGTTCGGCCTGCGGGCCTTTGCGTCGCAGGTGGGCAATGGGTATTCAGCGGGCACGGGGCCTGCAGTGATGGACCTTGGCACCTTGGGGAAAATCCTGCCGCTGATCTGTTATGAGGCGGTGTTTCCGCAGGATGTGGCGGCGGCACCGGAGCGGGCGGACTGGATTTTGCAGATCACGAATGATGCGTGGTTTGGCACGTTGACGGGGCCATGGCAGCATCTGGCGCAGGCGCGGCTGCGGGCGATTGAACAGGGATTGCCCTTGGTGCGGGTGGCGAATACGGGGATCACGGCGGTGGTTGATGCCAAGGGGCGCGTGGTGCGGGAGCTGGATTTTGGCGAGGCGGCCTATCTGGATGTGCCGG
>JANNBG010000693.1:0-3362 GCA_031385205.1 Rhodobacterales bacterium | reverse complement strand
CCCCGCAATCACGTCATTACCCCCCGGTGACAGCCTGCGCACCTTGCGCGCCGTACCCTTCATCACTGTCTGGCCAACCGATACCTGCCCATCGCCCGCCACCACAACCTCGCCCCCGCGCCGCACCGCCAGAATCGTCGTGCCATGCCAGCCGGGGAATTTATCATCGCTCATCGGGAACCTCCGTTACTCGGCGAATATGGCGATGCGTGTGCGCAGGCACAAGCCAAGCCGCAAATGCAAAAGGCGGCCACCGGGGCCGCCTTCCAAACCGATCAGATCAAGATCAAATCGCCGACTGAATCCATGTGGCCAGCGCCGCCTTGGGTGCCGCTCCCACCTTGTTGGATACGACCTGCCCATCCTTGAACATGAACAGCGCCGGAATGCCCCGCACACCCAGCGTGGCCGGGCTGTCAGGGTTCTGGTCCACATCGACCTTCACGATCTTGACGCGGCCTGCATATTCCACGGCCAGTTCTTCCAAAGCCGGGCCGATCATCTTGCACGGGCCGCACCATTCGGCCCAGAAATCGACAATCACAGGGATGGGTGACTGGCGCACTTCGGCGTCAAACGTCGCATCGGTCACAGCGATGGTGGCATTGCCCATGGGAATTCTCCGGCATCAGGGGATAGCAGTCAAAACTAGGGATCAGCCGCCCGAACGTCAAGAGATCGTGGGCCGCAATCACGCAGGCGCTATCTGTTCTGCCACCAGTGTCACAAAGGCCGCGGATACCAGATCATCTGGCAAGGCCATCAAACTGCCTGTCCGCGTCCATAACACCGCCGTTTCCACCCGCTTTCCCGGATAAATCTGCCGCAACGCCGCTGCATAGGCCCCCATCTGCCCCAGAATACCGCCGGGCACCTGCAAGGGCGTCTCCGGCACCACGCGGTTGGATTTGAAATCTACCGCCAGCACATGGTCTGCCCCGATGACCAAACGGTCAATCGACCCCAACATGTCACGACCATTTATCCGCGCTGTCACCGCCACTTCGGCCAGACTGCCGGCCCCAAAGAGATGCGCCAGCGCGGGGGATTGGACGATCAGCGCCGCTTCGGTCAGCATCTCCGGTGATGCACCCAAAGCCATGGCAATGGCGGGCCAAGCCGTCACCGCATGCAACGGCAATGTTTCCAGCAACGCATGCAGCAGCGTGCCCTGAACCAGCGCGCGTTCCGTATCTTGCCCGTCCTCACCCGGCAGGGCCTTTGCCCCACCAAGTGCCGACGGCGACAGCAGCGCCACCGCCAAGGGTACGGGTGGTGCGGGCAGTCGCGCCCAAGGCTCCAACGCCACATGGTCAACCCGTGGGGCCACAGCCACGGCATTCGCAGGCCATGGTATGCTGCCGGTCAGCACCATGCCGCCCTCATCCGTGGCGCTCGCCCCCGCATTGTCCATGCCCGCCGCGATCAGATTGTACCAGCAATCCTCCTTTTTCACCTGACCCGCTGCCGCCACCACCAGCCAGCTTTGCGCGCGCGTCATCGCCACATACAGCAACCGGTGGCTTTCCGCCTTGCGCCGCGCCGCGCGGCGTTCCACCTCATGCGTAATCGCAGCCGGGCTGTCATCCTTGTTGGTCTTCCACAGCGCCGGGCCATCTGCCATCGGCATAAAGCTGTCATTATCCGGCGGTGCATGGTCCGCCGTATCCGGCAAAATCACAACCGGCGATTCCAGCCCTTTGGCGCCATGCACCGTCATTACCCTGATTTTGTCACCCGCCCCTTCGGCCTGGCGCTTGATCTCAATATCCTCTGTCACCAGCCATTCCAGAAACCCGGTCAGGCTGGGCACATCGCTGCGTTCATAGGCCAGCGCCTGCGACAGCAGCGCGTCAATGCCATCCTGTGCCTCATCCCCCAATCGCGCCAACAATTTGCGCCGCCCATCATGCCGTGTCAGGATGCGCTCGATCAGGTCATAGGGCCGCAGAAAATCCGCTTGATCGCGCAGGTCTGTCAACATCGCATGCGTTGCGGGATGGGCGTCTTTCACACCCCGCAACGCCTCCCACAGATACCCCGCGCGCGGTTGCGCCAGATCGTACAGCTGGCCTTCCGTCCACCCGCACAAGGGTGACCGCAGCACGGCAGCCAGCGACAGATCATCCATATCCGAACACAGAAACGATAGCAGCGCTGCAAGGTCTTTGACTGCCAACTCTCCCCCCAGCCGCAACCGGTCTGCCCCTGCAATCGGCAGGCCCTTGGCTTTGCAGGCCCGGATGATTTCGGTAAACACCGCTGATCGCCGTTTCACCAGCACAAGAAAATCGCCAAACCCCACCGCGCGCGCGCCGCCTTTGACCGGGATTTGCATGCCCTTGGCCACCACATCCGCAATGAAATCCGCCAGCCGCGTGGCCAACTGCACCGCATGATGATCGCCCGTCAAAAGATCGACCGGATTGGTCCAATCCTCATCCTTCACCGTGTCGGCGGGTAGGATCGCGGGCCACAAGTCCACACGCCCCGGCCTGTCGGCATGAAACGCCAGATGCTGCATTTGCCCGCCCAGATCCTGCCGGATCGCATCACCAAAGGTGCGGTCCACAAGGCCAAGGATCACCGGCGATGATCGGAAAGAATAGTCCAGGTCCAGCGTCACCAACCCTTGGTCGACGTCCCGCAGGCGCTGGTCAAAATCGGCCCGCATCCGGTCAAACACCGCGACATCCGCACCCTGAAAGGAATAGATCGACTGCTTTTTGTCACCCACCACAAAGATCGTGCGCGCCACATTGCGCGCGCCCTGCCCGCTGGTAAATTCGGCGGCCAGACTTTCGATCACCTGCCATTGCACCGGGCTGGTATCCTGTGCTTCGTCCACCAGAATATGGTCAATGCCACCATCCAGCCGGTACAGCACCCATTGTGCCACGCTGGTATCGGTCAGCAAGCCGCGCGCCCGGAAAATCAGATCGTCAAAATCCAGCCAGCCCCGTGCCGCCTTGTGCGCCGCATACAGCGGCAGAAAAACCCGCGCATAGGCGTGCAGCGCTTCGGTCTTTTCAAACGCCGCAAGCGCAATGCGTGCCGCGCGCGCAGCCTCGACCCGGTGCATCAGATCTTCGAAATCCGGCAGGCGGTTGCCCAGCAATGGCCGTGTGTCTTTGGTTGGCGTCTTGCCAATCCTGGCGGTGAAGGGGCCAGACTTGGCTTTTACCCCGTAAAGTAGCGAGCGCTCCAGTGTTCTTAGATCGTCTGATTCTGGGTTTGCGAAATCAATCCCCCGCAACGCATCCGCCAGCTTCACATCTGTGACCAACCCCCCCGCGATGGTTGCAATCGCATCCGGCATCCACGCCGCCACATCAACCGCAAAGACCGTATCCAGCACACCC
>JANNBG010000614.1:0-2152 GCA_031385205.1 Rhodobacterales bacterium | reverse complement strand
GTGGCCGACCTGACCAAGGTTGAGGGCTGACCCCTCCAACGTCATACCAACGTTCATACGTGCAGCATACGTCCTTTTCCCCACAATTTCAGCCCCTTACCGCCCCATTTCAGGTAACGCTTGCCAGACTGCAAAACCCGCGTATCCTGCGCTGCAACATAAAGGTTGCCGCAGTGCAGAAACATGACCCCCAGCCCGATTTCGCCCTTGTCACGCCGCATGCCGCCGTGGCCACGGCCACACATGGCTGGCGTGCCAAATGCCTGCAACGTCTGATCCGCCTTGATCTGCCCGTGCCCCAAACCGTCGCACTTCCCGCCCATTCCGTGCGCGCCATTGCCGCGGGCCATAAGCCTGACACGCAGGTGATGCTGCAACATTTCGGTGCTAACCCCTTGATTTCCGTGCGCCCCAGCCCCGAAAATCCCGATTGGGGCGGGCCCGCTACCGTGTTGAACATCGGCATGAACCCCGCGCGGCACGCCGCATTGGCCCAACGGCACGGCGCGGATGCGGCCGATGCCATCTGGCTGCGCTTTATCCAGTCCTATGCCATCCACGTCGCCCGGCTGGACCCTGACAATTTCGGCGCGACCGGCCCCACCGCTATCCCGGATGCACTGCGTCATTATGCCGAAGAGATGGAGGAAGCGTTCCCCGAAGACGCCGCCACCCAACTGTCCGAAGTCCTGCGGAGCATGGCCCGCGCGTGGGAGGGCACATCGGCCCGCCTATTGCGTCAGGCCAAGGGCGCACCACCATATGCGGGGTTGGGGCTGGTCGTGCAGGCCATGGCGCAGGGCATTGGGCAGGGGATATCGGGGTCTGGGGTGATCCAGTTCGTCGATCCGGTGACAGGGCAACCACAGATTACCGGGCGCTATCTGGGCCAATCGCAGGGCCGCGATGCGCTGACCCGGACGGAAGCCTTGTATCTGACGCGTGATCCGCGTGGCCCGTCTTTGGAAGACCTGTCGCCAGAAATTTTCCAAGCTTTGAAAGGCTTTGGCACCATCTGCCGCGCCAAACTGCGCGAAGAAATGCAGGTGGAATTCACCATCGAGGATGGCCAACTGGCAGTTCTGGATGCCGTCAAAGTGCAGCGATCATCGCGTGCATCCCTGAAAATTGCGGTGGCGCTTGCGCAGGATGGCATCATCACGCAGGAAGACGCCATTTTGCGCGTCGAACCCCGTGCTTTGTCAGAACTGCTCCACCCGCAAGTCGATCCGCGCGGCCCAAGGGATGTCATGGTCAAAGGCATCGCGGCCAGCCCCGGTGCTGCGACCGGGCGCATCGTGTTTTCATCCGCTGCAGCCCAAGCAAGTGCGGCGCGGGGCGAAGCCTGCATCCTGATCCGCCGTGAAACCTCGCCGGAAGATATCCGCGGCATGCATGCGGCCGTGGGTGTTCTGACGGAACGCGGCGGCATCACCAGCCATGCGGCAGTGATCGCGCGCGGGCTGGGCTTGCCCTGCGTGGTCGGTGCGAACGGCATGCGCTTGGACGCGAAGGATAAACGCCTGACCATTGGCGATCGGACCTTTGCCGAGGGCGATATCATCACGGTGGATGGCACCAAGGGTGAGGCTTTGGTGGGTGCGGTCGAAATGCTGCCTGCGGCGCTGGATGACAGTTTCACCACGCTGCTGTCATGGGCGGATGCGGCGCGTGACATCGGCATCCGGGCCAATGCGGACACACCTGCCGATGCGGCGGTGGCGCGGGGGTTCATGGCCGAAGGCATCGGTCTGTGCCGGACAGAGCATATGTTCTTTGAAGAAGACCGTCTGGTTGTGATGCGCGAGATGATCTTTGCCGACACGCCCGCCGAACGCGCCACGGCGCTGGCGCGATTGTTGCCGATGCAGCGGGCGGATTTCGTGCAGCTTTTCGATATCATGCGGGGCCTGCCGGTTTGCATCCGCCTGTTCGACCCGCCCTTGCACGAATTCCTGCCGCACAGCCGCGAAGGACTGCGCGATCTGGCCGAGGCGTTGGATAAACCCTTGTCCGATGTGGTGCGCCGGGCGGAAGCTTTAGCAGAATTTAACCCGATGCTGGGTATGAGGGGGGTGCGTCTGGGGATCGTGCTGCCGGAAATCTATGACATGCAGGCGCAGGCGATCTTTGAGGCGACGGTCGAGGTGGC
>JANNBG010000577.1:0-1597 GCA_031385205.1 Rhodobacterales bacterium | reverse complement strand
CTGACCTTCGGTCAGATCGAGGGCGATCATGTCCACGTCGGCGCTGCCGGCAACGAAGGTGTCAGAGAACGAGCCCCCGACGAAGGAACCCAAGGTGGCAGTGGCTATGGTTGAGGCTTCGAATGGCATTTCCAAATTCCTTTCAATACAGTTTCGCCGCAGCACCGCGCTGCGGCAATCTCGCATCGGAAAGGGGCGTGCCCAGATGGCCTCAGAACCCCTTGATCATCCCCTCCAGCGCGTCCTTCTCCATCGACAGTTCCGACAGCCGCGCCTTGACCACGTCGCCGATGGAAATCAGGCCGACCATCTGGTCGCCCTCCATCACAGGCATGTGGCGAAAGCGCCCCTCGGTCATCGCGTGCATCACCTGATCGGCAGTGTCGGACACATGGCAGCCCACGGTCTTGGTGGTCATCACCGCATCGACGGTGTCGGCCATGCAGGCCACGCCGCGCCGCCCCAGTTCGCGCACGATGTCGCGTTCCGACAGGATGCCCGCGACGCGCTTTCCGTCAGGCGAAATGATAAGCGCGCCGATCCGCCGGGCCGACAGAACCTCGGCGGCCTTGGCCAGGCTGGTGCCGGGCGGCACGGTGACCACCCCGTCATCCGATTTCCCTTTCAGGATCTGCTGGACCAGCATCCGCACCTCCCCTTCCATTGCTACAGCGGCAAGCCTGTGCCCCGCTGCCCTTTGTGTCAAGTCGGCGAAAGGGTTGACGGACTGCAGATGTCCGGTAGCATGGTCCCATTGGAGCTTCTGATTGACGTAAAAACGAATCCCGGCAGGCCAGGATCGACCGAAGTACCCAGATCACCCAACACCTGTTTTCAAAGGAGTTTCAAGATGGACCTCAAGGCTCTGACTGCGGCAAAAGCCCCAAGTCTTCCCTCAAAGATCACCGACGCCGACGTCAAGAAGGCGCATGCCAAATTTCTGACGGCCTTCGGCAAGCTGCAGACCAGTGCCAAGGCATTCAAGACCGAATTCGACACCGGTGCCAAGGCGGGCAACGATTTCTATTCGGCGGTCGAAGCCGCTGCCAAGGCGGCAAAGGGCGACCCCAGAACCGAACTGATGAAGTTTCTGAACGAGGTTCTGACCTTCAAGCGGGACAATCTGGGCTGAGCATTTCTGTCACGCGGCCTCGGGCAGATAGCATCGCCAGGCCGGGACGCGCATCTCGGGTGCTTAGTTCAGCCCCTCCAGCCGCGCCACCTCGGCCCGTACACCTGCCGCCAGGCTCTCCGCGAACCGCGTCAGGCGGGCCGACCTTGCATCATCGGCGTGACGGATCAGCCAGAACGCGCGGGTCAGCGCAATCTCGGGCATCACCGGCACCAGTTCGGGCGCGAACGGCATGGCAAAGGCATGCACCATGCCAACCCCTGCCCCGGCCCGCAGCCAGTTCAGTTGCACCGGCACCGAGTTGGACGCCAGTTGCACCCGACCCAGCCCGAGGTCGGTCAGATAGTCCAGTTCCTTGTCGAATATCATGTCGGGGATGTAGCCGACGATGCGATGCGTGCGCAGGTCCTCGCGCGTCGCCGGGGTGCCTTCACGGTCCAGATATACGCGCGCCGCCGCAAGATG
>JANNBG010000555.1:0-1713 GCA_031385205.1 Rhodobacterales bacterium | reverse complement strand
GTGACCAGGTGCTGGCCTTGGGCAAGACCCTGCTGATGAAACCGCAGTCGCCTGACCATGCAGCGGCCCAGTTGCACCTGATGCAAGGCCAGACGCATGATCTGTTTTCCGCAATGGTATTGTATGAAAAGGCCAAACCGGTGTGGCGCCATGTGGGCACGGCACGCCTGACGATGCACGCGATGACACAGGCGGATATTACGTCATATGTGGCCAAGAATTGGTACAGCATCCAGCACGCAGTGGGGTGCTACAAGATCGAAGAAGCAGGCCATGCGCTGTTTTCTGCCGTTGAAGGGGATGTGACAACCATCCAGGGCCTCCCCTTACCGCCCCTGATGGGCTATCTGCGTCTGCGGGGGTTCATACCATGACAGATCATCCGCGTATTCCTTTGGCCGGCGTTCTGGGCTCACCCGTGGCGCATAGCCGGTCACCCGCGTTGCACGGCTATTGGCTGCGGCGTTATGGCATTCGCGGGCATTACATCCCGATGGATGTGGCGCAAGCCAATCTCAAACATGTGCTGGCCACGCTGCCGATGATGGGTTTCGTGGGGTTGAACGTCACAATCCCGCATAAGGAATCCATCCTTGCGCTGGCCGATATCGTCAGCGACCGCGCGGCGCTGATCGGGGCGGCGAATACGTTGATCTTTCGCAAGGACGGGCGCATTCATGCCGACAACACGGATGGCGCGGGTTTCATCGCCAATCTGCGCCAAAACGCGCCGCAATGGCAGCCCAACAGCGGCCCTGCCGCCGTGCTGGGGGCGGGCGGTGCGGCGCGTGCGGTGATCGCAGCACTGATCGAGGTGGGCGTGCCGGAAATCCGCCTTGCCAACCGGTCACGCCCCAGGGCGGATGCGTTGCGCAGTGATTTTGGGGCAAAGATCGTGGTGCATGACTGGGGCCAGGCATCGGCGATGTTTGATGGGGCTGCGACAGTGGTCAACACCACGGCACTGGGCATGACGGGAAAGCCTGACTTTACGGTTCCGCTTGATGGCTTGCGCGCGGGCACGCTGGTGACGGATCTGGTCTATACGCCACTGAAAACCCAGTTCCTGATCGCGGCGGAGGCGCGCGGTTGCACCGTGGTCGACGGGCTTGGCATGCTGCTGCATCAGGCGGCACCGGGGTTTGAACGCTGGTTCGGCGTGCGCCCCGATGTGGATGATGCCACGCGCCACGCGGTGCTGTCGGCATGATGCCCTACCGGCTTGGGCTGACAGGCTCCATCGGGATGGGCAAATCGACGACAGCCGCGATGTTCGCCGCCGAAGGTGTGCCGGTGTGGGATGCGGATGCCTGCGTGCGCAAACTCTATGCGCGCGGCGGGGCGGCTGTGGCCATGGTGGCGGACCGTTTCCCCAAAGCTGTCACAGATGGTGCGGTGTCCCGCGCGGCCCTGCGTGACATGATCGCGAAAGACCCGACTATCCTTGATCGCTTGCAATCCGCCGTTCATCCGCTTGTCGCCGCAGATCGCGCGGCCTTTATCGCGGCGCAAACAGCCCGCATCATCCTGCTCGATATTCCGCTGTTGTTTGAAACGGGTGCTGATGCACACTGCGATGGCATTGTCGTGGTGTCAGCGCCTGCCGCAGAACAGCGCCGCCGCGTCTTGGCGCGGGGCGAGATGACGGAAACAGACCTAGACCTGATCCTGTCGCGGCAGATGCCGGACGCGGACAAACGCGCGCGGGCAACC
>JANNBG010000549.1:0-1982 GCA_031385205.1 Rhodobacterales bacterium | reverse complement strand
GGGGAGGGGGGTGGATTCGATGGCGATGTGACCATCGCGCGCGAGAGTGAGACGGAGGCGGGCGGGGTTTGGTGGAGTTGGCAGGGTGATGGGGGGGAGTTTCCAGCCCAAGGCCTGTGCGCCCTGCGCCAACCTTGCCATGTGCAAATCCAGCAGGGGGACACGCGTGCCATCCCACAGCATGGTTTCGATCAGCCGGAGGCTGGGGTCTGTGCCGCCTTGACGAAGCGTGCTTTCCACAAGGCCTCCTCCCATTCGCCCTGCGCCGTGGACCCATGCACGACGCCGCCGCCGACATTCATCACGATTTCAGCGCCGGTGACAGACAGCGTGCGGATCGCCACGGAAAAATCCGCCTGCCCATCCGGGGCCATCCAGCCGATGGCACCACAATAGACGCCGCGTGCATAGGGTTCCACGGTGCGGATGATCTGCATGGCGCGGATTTTGGGGGCCCCGGTGACAGAGCCGCAGGGAAAGAGGGCGGCCATGAGGGTGGTCATGCTGGGGGGGTCTTGCAACTGGCCTTCGACGGTGGAGGTCATCTGATGCACGGTCGTATATTTTTCCATGGCGAACAGAGCGGGCACTTTGACGGAGCCTACGCGGGACAGACGCGAGATGTCGTTGCGCAAAAGATCAACGATCATCAGGTTTTCGGCGCGGTCCTTTTCGGAGGCGTTCAGGGCGGCGGCGATGGCGGCATCTTTGATGGGGTCTGCATCACGCGGGGCAGTGCCTTTCATCGGGCGGGTCATGATGCGGCCCCGCGCGTCGATCTGGAAGAACAGTTCCGGGCTGCGCGAGACGACCACCGGACCGACGCCCAGATCAACATAGGCGCCATGGCCGACGGGGCCGGTACGGCGAAAGGCGCCGTAGAGGCCAAGGGGGGAGCCTTGCAGCAAAGTTGCGGTCATCTGGAAGGTGAGGTTGACCTGATAGCAGTCGCCTGCAGCGATCCAATCCAGCACACGGACCATGGCGCGGTCATAGGCGCGCTGGGTGATGCGGGGCACCGGGGGTGTCATCTGCGTGGTGGCACCTTCATCGGCGGATTGCGCGAGGGTGGCACCCGCATCCTGCGGTGCGTCAAAGACGCCAAAGCACAACAAGGGCCCCGGCCTGTGGCGGGGCATCAGGGGCCAGAGGCGGGGTTCCAAGGCATAGCCCGCCTCATAGGCGGCATAGCCTGCGATCCATTTGCCCTGCGCGCGTGCGCGGTCCAGCCGGGCCAAAGCCCCCGCCACATCGCGCGCGGTTTGTGCCACAATGACCTGTGACGCGCCCGCGAAAAGTGCAGGCACCCCGTCTGGCCCATGTTCGCACAGGATCATCGCGCCCCCTTTTCCTGAGGCTCACCTAGGCCGAACTGACCAGCCTTGCCAGACCGATCCCGCCGCTTTCCGCATCCATTTGCGACGCATGCGCACAGAAACTGCGCCCAATCGCAAAATCCTGCAGTCCCTGCTTGCGCGATTGATCAAATTTGCGTTCACTGTCGGCAGGTTTTGGCCGATGGCCGATACCCCAACAACAAGAAGTGCATAGCACAACAGTTCGGAGGGAACTCATGGCGACCAACAACATGAATGACAATAACGAGGATACAAAGCTTTTACATGGCATGGGCTATGCCCAGGAACTGTCACGGCGGATGGGCCCGTTTCAAAGCTTTGCGATCTCGTTCTCGATCATCTGCATCATCTCGGGTGGGTTGGGGTCGTTCCCCATCGCGCTGTCGACCGGGGGCACATTCTCGCTGACGGTCGGCTGGATCATTGGCGGCCTTTATGCGCTGGTCGTGGCGGCGTGCCTTGGGCAAATCGCATCGGCCTACCCTACGGCGGGTAGCCTGTATCATTGGTCGTCGATCCTGGGCGGGCGGTTCTGGGGCTGGGCCACAGCCTATACCAACCTGCTGGGCCTGTTGTTCGTGGTACCCGCGATCAACGTATTTTTGTACTTCATCACCAAGGATC
>JANNBG010000002.1:0-4285 GCA_031385205.1 Rhodobacterales bacterium | reverse complement strand
CCGCCACGCGTGATGCGCACGGTCAGCACACGCGCCTCGGTCCGGCTGCCGCGCGAGATGGTGAAGGTCTGGGCGAGGCGGAAGGTATCAGGGGTGACGGTTATCATCTTTGCGGCCCCGACGCCGGGGTTCTGAAAATTTCAGGCCTGAAATTTTCAGTCATGTCAGCGCCATCAAGCCATCCACCAACACACCCGCGCCAAAGCGGAACGGGTCTGTGGCGGGCAGGCCCATGCGGTCTTCCACCGCCGCCAGATGTGCGCGTGCCACGGAGTCCTCCATATGCTGCGTGTTGATGGCAACGCCCGTGGCCACACAGGCCGGGTTGGCCACGCGGGCCATGATCAGGGCCGTATCGCGCACCTGTTCCAATGTGGGTTGCTGATAGTCCGGCAAGCCGCGCATATGCAGACGCGTGGGTTCCGAACAGATGACCAGCGCATCGGGTTGGCCGCCATGGATCAGGGCCAGCGTCACACCGGAATAGCTGATGTGATACAGGCTTCCCTGCCCTTCGATCAGATCCCAGTGATCGGCGTCGTTCGGCGGCGTCAGGTATTCCACCGCACCCGCCATGAAATCCGCAATCACCGCATCCAGTGGCACGCCACCGCCCGTTATCAGAATCCCCGTCTGCCCCGTGGCGCGGAATGATGCCTTCATCCCGCGCAAGCGCATTTCCTTTTCCATGCACAGCGCCGTGTACATCTTGCCGACCGAGCAATCCGTGCCCACGGCCAGCATGCGCTTGCCACTGCGCCTGATGCCGTTGGCGATGGGGTAATCCACATCGGGCACGCGCACATCATGCAGGCTACGGCCATGCGCCTTTGCCACCGCGACGAGATCAGGTTCATCCCGCAGCAGATTGTGCAACCCGCTGGCCAGATCAAACCCCGCCCCCAGCGCCGCAATCAGCACGGTCTTCCATGCCGGGCTGATGATGCCGCCCCGGTTGGCCACGCCGATCACCATGGTTTTGCAACCCGCCGCCTTGGCCTGCGCAAGGGTCATATCCGGCAGGTGCATATCCGCGTTACAGCCTGCCATGCGCAACTGGCCAAGCGCATATTCCGGGCGCCAATCCTTGATGCCTTGCGCCACTTTGGCAGCAAGGCCATCAACGGCATCCCCCAGAAACAACAGATATGGCGTGGCGATCATGGCAAAGGCTCCCCTCTGGTGATGGCCCAACATGGCCCGATTGGCCGGGACAAAACAAGAGGACGTCGAGAGGGTCAGATCGCGATGACTATGCGTGCGTATAGAGCGTCGCAAAACGGAGACGAGTCGTTGACAGACTGCCCGATTCGACGCCATCCCTGTGCAACTTGCAGGCAAAGGGGTCGGCAAGGCGAGATACCCGCGCTGCGATTGGGAGGGGAGGCCCGCGCAGCACACACGGGAGGATGCACGCCCCGGAGGGAAACCTTCGGGGCGCTGCTGTTTCAGGCGGCCTTGCGCTGGTGGTAGGTCAGCGCGCCTGCGATCAACTGGGTGATGGGGTCATCGGCAATGTCCGCCATGGTTCGAAACAGCACAGCACGGCTGCCTTCGGTGCGTTGCCCCGCACCCGGCCCGGCCAGAAAATCCGCAATCAGATGCGTCTTGCAATGCACGAGCAGGGCAAAGCCACCGTCGCGGTGCGGCCCGATCCGCAGGGAACAGGCGGCCCCCGTATCAGGCGTCAGATAGGCGGGCTGGCCCCAACGCAGGTCTTCCACCACGCGGCCAATCTGGGAATGTGCGGCGGCGGTGGCAAAGATCAGCCGACGCAAATGGTGCAGGCCGGTCTGGCAGGGGTCCGTGCAGACGGCAAAGGCCTGCTGCACGGGGTGGGACATGGGGGGAAGCGGCGGGGTCATTTCAGGGGCATGCAAATCTCGGTCACCAATTTTTCCGGCGGCACGTCCATCGGTGAATTCAGGTACACCTCGAACGGCGGTGTATCGGCGGGTGCCTCACCGCTTTGCGGCAGCCAGATACCATAAAGCTGGTCATAGGCGGCGGGCAGCCCGGCATAAGGGCCGGTGTATGTCAGCACGGCATGGCGGCCAGCGGGCAGGCGGACCTCTTCCAAGGGGGCGGCCAGCGCCACATCGTCGCCCACAATTGTGCCTGCATGGCTGCGCAAGTCGGGCGCGGGGGTGGCGGCGGGATCGTCGTAATAGACGCCGACCATCAGGTTCGTGACGCGCATCATTCCGCGTGCGGCGATGGTGGCAAACAGCTTTTCAAAAGCGCGGTTGATCTCGTGATAGGCGCCTTTGTGCGGCACGGCGGCCAGACGGCGCGTGGCATCTGTGCGGATGGTGACGGGATACATGAGCGGTCCTTTCGGCGGTTGGTGGGCAGGGAAGGGGCGCAATTCGCCCCGGTTACGGAAGGCCTGTGGTGGCATGCCGTAAGCGTCGGAAAAGGCACGCGTCAGCGTGCTGACATCGGCATAGCCCACCTGCACAGCGATGCGTTGCACGGGGTCCGTCCCCTGTGCCAAGGCAATCGCCGCCTTGTGCAACCGCATACGCCGCACGGTTTGTGCCGCCGTCTCGCCCGTTACCGCGCGGTACACGCGGTGCCAGTGAAACCGGCTGAACGCGGCCACATCGGCCAGCGCATCCAATGACAAATCCCCGGCAGGGTTATCATGGATATGGTCGATGACACGCAGCATGCGGCGTTCCGTATCGGTGGACATGGCCATCTCCTTCTTTCCCGTGGTGCCACGGACCCCATTTGCAAATCTTGCCAAGTTGCATTCGGCCCCTCAGGCGGTCATATACCCTTTGCGTCAATGAGGGAGAGTTCGATGAACTATCTGGAGTTCGAAAAGCCGCTGGCCGAGATCGAAGGCAAGGCAGAGGAACTGCGTGCAATGGCGCGCGGCAATTCGGCGATGGACGTAGCGAAGGAAGCCGAGCAGTTGGACCGCAAGGCGGAAACCATGCTGCGCGATCTGTACAAAGACCTCACACCCTGGCGCAAGTGTCAGGTGGCGCGGCACCCGGACCGCCCGCATTGCAAGGATTACATCGAGGCGCTGTTTCAGGAGTTTACACCCCTTTCAGGCGACCGCAACTTTGCCGAAGATCACGCGGTGATGGGCGGCCTTGCGCGGTTCAACGATACGCCTGTGGTGCTGATCGGGCATGAAAAGGGCAATGACACCAAAAGCCGGATTGAACGGAATTTCGGCATGGCGCGGCCCGAAGGCTATCGCAAGGCCATTCGCCTGATGGATCTGGCACACCGTTTTCACCTGCCGGTGATTACGTTGGTCGACACACCCGGCGCCTATCCCGGCAAGGGTGCCGAAGAACGCGGGCAGGCCGAGGCGATTGCAAGTGCGACGGCAAAATGTCTGGAAATCGGCGTACCGCTGATTTCCGTCATCATCGGTGAGGGCGGGTCCGGTGGGGCTGTGGCCTTTGCCACGGCGAACCGCGTGGCGATGCTGGAGCATTCGATCTATTCGGTGATCTCGCCTGAAGGCTGCGCGTCGATCCTGTGGAAGGATGCGGAAAAGATGCGTGAGGCGGCCGAGGCGTTGCGTCTGACGGCGCAAGATTTGCAAAAGCTGGGCGTGATCGACCGGATCATCAAGGAACCGATGGGCGGGGCACAGCGGGGGCCAAAAGAGACAATCGAGGCGGTGGGCAAGGCGATTGAAACGATGCTGAAGGAATTGTCGGGGAAAAAGCCGGACTGGCTGGTGCGCGACCGGCGCACGAAGTTTCTGGAGATGGGGTCCAAGGGGCTGGCTGCGTGATGCGCTTGGGGTGGTTGCTGGCCCTGCTGCTGGCGACGCCTGCCTATGCCGACGCCACCCTGCGCGACCGGATCGTGACGTTTTCGGTGCTGTCTTATGACGACCCGGCAAAGCCGATCTTCAAAGGTGCTGCTCAGACGGTTACGGTGGGCGATGGCGTGGAGTTTGGCCTGAACCCCGGTGGTCCGCAGAACGGTGTGGACGTGGCCCCGGTGCGGGTGGACATTGGGCCAAGCCGCATCGAGGTACAGTTTACCCAGCCGATGGGGCGACTGATGGAGGCAGCATTCAACGGCTATGTGCTGGAATTTGTGACGGACTGTGCGCTGTTTGATGCGGCACATGTGGATGCAGGTTTCACCAATATGGCGATCACCGATGACGACATCGCGGTGCATGGCGGCACGCTGTATATCAATGTGCAAGGTTTGCCGTACACCAACCGCAGCCGCTTTGCGATTGATCTGACGGTGGCGGATTGCCCGTTATCGTAGGGTGTTACCACATCGTTTTGGC
>JANNBG010000512.1:0-3291 GCA_031385205.1 Rhodobacterales bacterium | reverse complement strand
TTTCAAAGGCCGTCGATCCCATCACAACCAAACCCAAGCTGGACGTCATCCTCGATGCCGCCGGCCAAAAGGGCACCGGCCGCTGGACGGCGATTGAAGCACAACATCTGGCCGCCCCCGTCCCGGTGATCGAGGCCGCCGTCGCCGCGCGCAACGTGTCATCCCGCCTGCATGCCCGCGTCGCGGGGCAAAGCGTCTATCGCGCCGCCCCACAGCGCATGGCAGATGCGGCAGTGACTGTGGCCGATCTGGAAGGCGCGCTGATTGCAGGCAAGATCCTGTGCTATGCCCAAGGGTTCGATATGCTGAATGCCGCTTCCAAAACCTTCAAATGGGGCGTGCCCTTGCCCGAAGTGGCCCGTGTATGGCGCGCGGGCTGCATCATCCGGTCAGATATGCTGAATGACATGGCCGATGCCCTGACCGAAGATGTGTCGCGCAACCTGATGCTGGCCCCCGTGTTCGTGGCCCATCTGCAAAAGACCCATCTGGCCCTGCGCAAGGTCGTTGCCGCCGCCGTTCTGGCAGGCCACGCGGTGCCTGCGCTATCCGCAGGCCTTGCGTGGTTCGATATGATGCGCACGGCGCGCGGCACCGCAAACATGATCCAGGCGCAACGCGATTTCTTTGGCGCGCACGGGTTTGAACGGGTGGATGGCCAACCGGGCAAACACGGACCGTGGGGGGCGCATTGACCCGTAGGGTGGGTGCCAACCCACCGCCACGGATGGTGGGTTGGCACCCACCGCAAATTACGCCACATCAAACTCCAACGCCTTGACCTGGCTGAACAGCCCCGTGCCTTCCAGCGTTGCCAGCACCTTGGGATCAATCGCCTGATCCAGATACAAAATCGCAATCGCGTCCTGCCCCACGCCTGACCGCCCCAGCGTAAAGTTCGCGATGTTCACGCCGTTCTTGCCCATCGTCATGCCCAACAGACCAATGATCCCCGGCACATCCTCGTTCGTTGTATACAGCATGTGCCGCCCGATTTCTGCGTCGATGTTGATCCCTTTGATCTGGATGAAGCGCGGCTTGCCATCACTGAAACACGTCCCCGCAATGCTGCGCTCGCGTTTGTCCGTCACCATCGTCACCTTGATATAGGCGTCGAACACCCCCGTTTTATCCTGCCGCGTGGTGGACACCTGTATCCCCCGCTCTTTCGCAATCACGGGCGCCGAGACCAGGTTAACATCCGGGTTCGTCGCCTTCATCACCCCTGCAATCACCGAACAGTTCAGTGCCTGCAGGTTCATGTCGGCCACCGCCCCGTCATACAGAATGTTGATCGCCTTGACCGGCTCGTCCGTCATCTGCCCGATGAACGCGCCCAGATGGCTGGCCAGTTTGATCCATGGCCCCATCACGGCAGCCTCCTCCGCCGTCACGCTTGGCATGTTCAAGGCGTTGGAAACCGCCCCCGTCAGCAGGTAATCCGACATCTGTTCCGCCACCTGCAGCGCCACATTCTCCTGCGCTTCGGTTGTGCTGGCCCCTAAATGCGGCGTCACCACCACGTTCGGCATGTTGAACAACGGGCTTTCGGTGGCCGGTTCCACCTCGAACACGTCCAGTGCGGCCCCGGCGATATGCCCGCTGGTCAAAAGGTCCGCCAAGCCAGCCTCATCAATCAACCCACCCCGCGCGCAATTGATGATGCGCACGCCCTTTTTTGTTTTCAGAAGGTTATCGCGCGAAAGGATGTTCCGTGTCTTATCCGTCAACGGCACATGCAGCGTGATGAAATCCGCCCGCGCCAGCAATTCATCCAGTTCCACCTTGGTCACACCCATGGTTTTGGCACGTTCATCCGACAGGAAGGGGTCATAAGCGACCACTTTCATATGCAACCCAATGGCGCGGTTACAGACGATGCCGCCGATGTTGCCAGCACCAATGACGCCGAGGGTTTTGTTGAACAGCTCCACCCCCATGAATTTCGACTTTTCCCATTTGCCGGCATGGGTGGAGGCGCTGGCTTCGGGCAGTTGTCGCGCCACGGCGAACATCATGGCGATGGCATGTTCGGCGGTGGTGATGGAATTGCCAAAGGGCGTATTCATCACGATGATGCCTTTTTTCGATGCCGCCGGAATATCGACGTTATCCACACCAATCCCTGCGCGCCCGATGACCTTCAGGCGGGTCGCTTTTTACAAAAGTTTATCGGTGGCCTTGGTGGCCGACCGGATGGCAAGGCCGTCGTATTGGTCGATCACGGCCAGCAGGGCGTCTTTGTCCTTGCCGAGTTTGGGAAGGTAATCAACGTCGACGCCGCGGTCGCGGAAGATCTGCACGGCAGTTTCGGAAAGTTCGTCAGAAACGAGTACGCGGGGCATGATGGTGTCCTTTGATTTGGGGGAAAGATGGGCAAATTGCCCATCCTACGAAATGACGGTTGGATTGTAGGATGGGCAATATTGCCCATCTGCCCTGTCAGGCGATTTCCGCGTGAAACGCATACGCAATCCACGGCATCAGCGCGGCCACATCGGCGGTTTCCACCGTGCTGCCGCACCAGATACGCAAACCGGGCGGCGCGTCGCGGTAAGCCCCGATATCAAACGCCACGCCCGCCTTTTCGAGCCGCTTGGCAACGGCCTTGGCAAAGGCCTCACCGTCCACGATGCGCGGATCAGTGAATTTCAGACAGACCGAGGTTGTAGAGCCAATGTCAGCCGTTTCCGCCAGATTGGCCAGCCACGCATTCTGCGCGCAAAAGTCCCACACGACCTGCGCATTCGCCTCGGACCGTGCGACCAAACCCTGCAAACCGCCCACCGATTGCGCCCATTTCAGCGATACCAAGTAATCCTCGACCGCCAGCATCGACGGCGTGTTGATCGTCTCGCCACTGAAAATGCCCTCGATCAGCTTGCCTTTGCTCGTCAGCCGGAAAATCTTGGGCAATGGCCATGCGGGCGTATACGACTCCAGCCGTTCCACCGCGCGGGGTGACAGGATCAGCATCCCATGCGCGCCCTCACCGCCCAGAACTTTTTGCCAACTGAAGGTGGTGACATCCAGCTTGTCCCACGGCAAATGCATCGCAAAGGCCGCACTGGTGGCATCGCACAGGGTCAGGCCTTGACGCCCAGTCGGGATGGCATCGCCATTGGGCAGGCGGCAGCCTGATGTCGTCCCGTTCCATGTGAACGCCACATCCGCATCGAAATCCACCGATCCAAAGTCCACAATCTGCCCATAGGGCGCGATTTTCACGCGCGCATCCAGCTTCAGCTGTTTGACCACATCCGTCACCCAGCCTTCACCAAACGACTCCCA
>JANNBG010000472.1:0-5296 GCA_031385205.1 Rhodobacterales bacterium | reverse complement strand
CGTCACTGTGAACCTGACCACCGGCAGGGGGCTGGGCGGACATGCGGCAGGTGATACTTTGGTGGGGATCGAGGCGGTACGGGGGTCAGGCTTTGCAGATCGGCTGTCCGGCAATGGCGGTGGAAACACCCTTTGGAGCGCAGGCAGCAATGACACGATCACCGGCGGATATGGCGCGGATACGTTGATCGGGGGTGCCGGTGATGACAGGTTTGTCTTTCACAAACCGCAGGGTGGCGGCGACCGCATTGCAGATTTCGCCACGTCTGGCGATGACGTGATCGCCCTGTCTGCCGCTGGATTTGGCAACCATGCCAAGGGCGGCTTAGTGGTGGGTGAGTTTCAATCGTCAAACAGCGCCACTGCGCGGGGTGATAACACACGCATCATTTACGACCGCGACGACCATCAGGTCTGGTTTGATGCCGATGGTAAGGGCGCGGCTGCGGCTGTTCTGCTGGCCACTGTGCAGGCAGGTGCGGTGGTGGTGGCCAGCGATTTTGTGTTCTTTTAACCCTGGGACTTTGGCATCGACGACACGCCCACTTGTGCAGGGCGCAAAAGGCGGTCGTGCAGCATGAAGCCAACCGTCATCACCTGAATGATCTGGCCTGATGTGGTGCCCGGCAGGGCCGCCTCGAACATCGCCTGATGCGTCTGCGGATCGAACATGTCGCCAATTTCCGGCACCAGCGGTTGCACGCCATGTTTCGTCAGCACATTGGTCAACTCGCGCAGCGTCAGCTCGATGCCCTCGATCAGGGCTGTTGCACCTGCCCGCGTTTCCTCGGTTGCTGCATCCAGCGCCCTTTTCAGGTTGTCGTAAACCGGCAGCAAATCCCGCGCCAGTTTTGACCCACCATATTGCTCCGCCTCGCGCCGGTCACGCTCACCGCGTTTGCGCGCGTTTTCGGCATCTGCCAAGGCCCGCATGAAACGGTCACGAAAGTCGTCCCGTTCTGTGCGTAACGCTTCCAGCTCACTCGCCTCGATAAACTCTTCAATATCGTCCCGTTCAATATCTGCCGCTGTGGCCTGATCTTCCGCCATCGTTTCTGCCTTTGCCTTCGTCATTCTGTTCACCCTTTGCCACGTTCGGACACCAACCGCCCAACGAGCTGTGCCGTGTAATCAACGATCGGGACGATGCGGCCATAGTTCAACCGAGTCGGCCCAATGACGCCGACAGCCCCGATGATCTTTCGATCAGCGTTCATATAGGGAGACACCACCAGACTGGAACCCGAAAGTGAGAAGAGTTTGTTCTCTGACCCGATAAAAATGCGCACGCCCTCACCCGCTTCGGTCAACTCTAACACATCGGCGATGTCGCGTTTACGCTCCAAGTCATCAAAAAGTCTGCGAATCCGGTCAATATCAGCCACTTCCGCCGAACCGCCGATCAGATTGGACTGGCCCCGTACAATCAGCCGCTCGCCTTGCTCGCCTGCGTTTTCCCACAACGCCAGCCCGCTTTCCACCAGCGCATGCGCCAGCGAATCAATTTCCTGCCGCCGCAAGGCGATATCCGCCCCGATTCCCCGCCGCAGGTCTGACAGGGTTTTACCCGTGGCCAACGCGTTCAGAAAATTCGCCGCCTCGCGCATCGATGACGGCGTCTGGCCCGGTGGCGGCGTGAAAATGCGGTTTTCAACCTGACCATCCGCAAAGACCAAGACCACCAAAGCGCGGTCAGGCGACAAGTTCACAAATTCGATATGGCGGATCACCGCCTCATGCTTGGGTGCCAGAACAATGCTGGCCCCCCGCGTGATGCCCGACAGGGTCGTGCCGATCTGGTCCAGCAGGGTCGTCACATCCGCATTATTCGCGCCGCCCGTCGCATCAATCCGCGCGCGATCCTCCGTTGTGACATCGCCCACCTCCAGCAACCCATCCACGAACATGCGCAGGCCCAGTTGCGTCGGAATGCGGCCTGCCGACACATGCGGGCTATCCAGCAGGCCCAGCAGTTCCAGATCCTGCATCACATTGCGCACTGTCGCCGCACTCAGCTTTTCATTCAGGCTGCGCGTCAGGGTGCGCGAACCGACCGGATCACCCGAGGCAAGATAGCTTTCCACCACACGCCGGAACACTTCGCGCGCCCGGTCGTTCATGTCGGTCAGGACTTTCGGGCTTTCTGTCATAGGTTGCCTGTGGTTCCGGGTTGCATCCATGCCGCTGGCGCGCGTAACAGGTGCTGTACCAATTTCAAGGATCACACCATGCGCCCGTCTGGCCGGAAGTTAAATGAAATGCGCGCCGTTTCAATCGAAACGGGCATTATGAAACATGCAGAAGGGTCTTGTCTCATCAAGGTCGGCGAAACCCATGTGCTGTGTTCCGCCACGATTGAAGACAAAGCCCCGCCGTTTTTGAAGAACACCGGGCTGGGTTGGGTAACGGCGGAATACGGCATGCTGCCCCGCGCCACCAACAGCCGTACGCGGCGTGAGGCGGCTGCGGGCAAGCAAAGCGGAAGAACGCAGGAAATTCAACGGCTTATCGGACGCGCCTTGCGTGCCGGGGTGGATCGGTCAGCACTGGGTGAACGCCAGATCGTGATTGACTGCGATGTGATCCAGGCCGATGGCGGCACACGCTGCGCATCCATCACCGGTGGCTGGGTCGCCTTGCGGATGGCGATGGACAAGCTGCTGAAAACCGGCGCAATTGTCAGCGATCCGATCATCGACCATGTCGCCGCCATTTCCTGCGGGATTTATGCCGGGCAGTCCGTGCTCGACCTCGACTATGCCGAGGATTCGACCGCCGGAACCGATGGCAATTTCATCCTGACCGGGCGTGGGCGGATGATCGAAGTGCAGATGTCAGCCGAAGGTGCCACGTTCTCACGGGCCGAGATGACGGAACTGCTCGATCTGGCCGAGGCGGGATCTGCGGCTTTGGTAGCGGCGCAGAAAGCAGCGTTGGGGCTCGCATGATGCGCAAATTTGTGGGTGACCGCCTGCTAGTGGCCACGCATAACGCAGGCAAGCTGGAAGAGATAGCCGATTTGCTGCGGCCCTTTGCTGTGACGGTTGTATCAGCTGGAGCCTTGGGACTGCCGGAGCCTGCCGAGACGGAGACCACATTCATCGGCAATGCCCGCATCAAGGCACATGCGGGGGCCAAGGCCAGCGGATTGCCGACACTGGCTGACGACAGTGGGATCACGGTGAATGGCCTACAAGGCGCGCCCGGTGTCTACACCGCAGATTGGGCTGAAACGCCACAGGGGCGCGACTTTGTGATGGCCATGACACGGCTTTGGGCAGGGTTAGAGACTGTTTCCGCCCCCTTTCCCCGCCTTGCGCAGTTTCGCTGCACATTGGTGCTGGCCTGGCCCGATGGCACCGATACCGTGTTTGAAGGCGTGATGCCGGGGCAGGTCATCTGGCCCATGCGCGGCAATCAGGGGCATGGCTATGACCCGATGTTTCAGCCGGATGGGTACGATCTGACCTTTGGCGAGATGGATCGTTGGGAAAAGAACAAGATCAGCCACCGCGCGGATGCGTTCCGCAAACTGGTAAAGGAGTGTTTTGCATGAAGCGCATTTCAACAGGGTCACTGTTTGAGGCAACCATGGGCTATTCCCGTGCTATCGTGAAAGGGGGATGGTGTTTTGTGTCCGGCGTGACTGGCTATGACTATGCCACGATGCAAATTCCGGACGACATTGCAGGGCAGGCGCGCAACTGTTTTGCCACCATCGCAGCGGTGCTGGCACAGGGCGGCTTTACCATGGCAGATATCGTGCGGGTGCAATACACCCTAAGTGATGTCGCTTTGGTCGATGCCGTGATCCCTGTTCTGGGTGCCCATCTGGGCGATATCCGCCCCGCCGCAACCATGGTCATCGCGGGCCTTATCAAGCCCGAAATGTTGATTGAAATAGAGGTGACGGCATTCAAGGGCTAGTCATGCACCAACAGGGCCACGCCTTTGGGCTGTATGTGCATTGGCCCTTTTGCCAGTCAAAATGCCCCTATTGCGACTTTAACAGCCATGTTGCCGACCACATTGATCAGGATCGGTGGGCCCGCGCCTATCTCGCCGAGATTGACCGCGTTGGCGCGCTGACGCCCGGACGCCTTTTGCGCACCGTGTTCTTTGGCGGTGGTACGCCGTCACTCATGCACCCCGATCTGGTTGCCGCGGTTCTGGACCGCATCCGTGCGACCTGGACCATTGCAAATGATTGGGAAGTCACGCTGGAGGCGAACCCCGGATCGGTCGAGGCGGGGCGGTTTCAAGGTTACCGTGATGCCGGTGTGAATCGTATTTCCATGGGAATTCAAGCACTTAACGATGACGATCTGCGCAAGCTAGGCAGGTTGCACAGCGCCGCCGAGGCGCGCGCTGCCTTTGATACTGCCCGCAGCCTGTTTCATCGCGTCAGTTTTGATCTGATCTATGCACGGCAGGACCAGCCATTAAACGCTTGGGAAACTGAACTACGGCAGGCGCTGTCCATGGCGATTGACCACTTGTCCCTGTACCAGCTGACCATCGAGGATGGCACCGCCTTTGCAGACCGTTTCCGGCGTGGCGGGCTGAAGGGATTGCCCAACGAAGACCTGTCTGCCGACATGTTCTCACTGACCCGCGATATTTGCGCCGACATGGGCCTGCCCGCTTATGAAGTGTCGAATCACGCGCGCCCCGGTGCAGAATCGCAGCATAACCTGATTTACTGGCGCGGCCATGACTATGCCGGTATCGGCCCGGGCGCGCATGGCCGATTGCCCCTGCATGGCATCCGCACCGCAACTGTCGCGCACCGCCAGCCCGGTGCTTGGCTGAACGCCGTCGAAAAGACCGCGTCGGGCGAAGAGGCCCCTGCCGCCCTGACCCCTGCCGACACCGCATCAGAATACGCCATGATGGGTCTGCGATTGGCAGAAGGCGTCGATGTGGCGCGGTTGGTGGGCCATCTGCACGCCGCACAAATGGTCGAACTGGTTGCCGACGGGCTGATCTGGCAGGCAGATGGCCGGATGGGTGCCACAGAAACCGGTATGCTGGTGCTGAACCACGTCATTCGTCAGCTTTTGGTCGGTTAGGGCGCGGCCAGCCTACATCGCCAGAACGTCACGCCGGATTTGCGACAGGACCGTACACAGCAGATCAAGGTCATCCAGACTGCGGTACCGGATCACCATCTGCCCACCTTCGCCTGCCGGTTCATGGTCGATCCGCACTGACATGCCAAGGTTTGCCGACACGTCTGATTCCAAAGCCCGCGTATCCGCGTCCTTTTCGCTCCGCGCGCGGCCTGCGGCACTGC
>JANNBG010000469.1:0-2855 GCA_031385205.1 Rhodobacterales bacterium | reverse complement strand
CTCGCAGGCCTATTCGCAGGAATACGCTAATGTGCACCGCGGTCTGCATACCCTCTCCAATCTGGCGACCGACAATTACGAACAGGTGCGTGGCATCGTGGCCCGGTTTCTGGGTGCAGCCAGCGAGGATGAGATCATCTTCAACTCGGGCGCCACCGAAGGCATCAATATGGTCGCCTATGGCTGGGCGATGCCCCGCATGCAGGCAGGCGACGAAATCATCCTCAGCATCATGGAGCATCACGCGAACATCGTGCCATGGCATTTTCTGCGTGAACGGCAGGGCGTGGTGATCAAGTGGGTGGATGTGGACAGCATGGGCGCGTTGGACCCGGAAAGAGTGCTGGCGGCGATTACACCGCGGACCAAGCTGATCGCGGTTACGCACTGCTCAAACGTTTTGGGCACCGTCGTGGATGTGGCGGCGATTTGCGCAGGTGCGCGGTCGCGCGGCGTGCCCGTTCTGGTCGATGGCAGCCAGGCGGCAGTCCATATGCCGATCAATGTGCAAGCGATCGGCTGCGATTTCTACGCCGTGACGGGTCATAAGCTGTACGGTCCTTCGGGATCCGGCGCGATCTATGTTCGCCAGGACCGCATGGCCGAAATGCGGCCCTTCATGGGCGGCGGTGACATGATCCGCGAGGTGACGCGCGAGAGCGTTTCCTACAACGATGCCCCGATGAAATTCGAGGCTGGCACCCCTGGCATCGTGCAGACCATCGGTCTGGGCGTGGCGCTGGAATATATGACGGGGCTTGGCATGGCAAATATCGCTGCGCACGAGAACCGCCTGCGCGACTATGCCCGTACCCGGCTTGACGGCTTGAACTGGATCACGGTGCAAGGCACAACGCCGGACAAGGCCCCGATTTTCTCCTTTTCAATGCAGGGTGCCGCCCATGCGCATGACATATCGACGATCTTGGATAAAAAGAGTGTCGCGGTGCGTGCGGGGCAGCATTGTGCCGGGCCATTGATGGCGCATTTGGGGCTGAACGCGACCTGCCGCGCGTCATTTGGGCTGTATAACACGACGACAGAGGTTGACGTACTGATCGACGCGTTGGAATTGGCGCATGACCTGTTCGCCTGACAGCAACCAGATGCGCGATCAGTTGACCAGTACAGGCGATGCGCCGATGAAACTTCGGTCTTCGATTTGCTTGACGAGGAAGTCGGCAACGTTGGATCGCGAAATAATCCCGTTCCGCCACTCCGACGGTTCACGAAGAACCTTGTAGCGGCCTGTTTTCGGACCATTCAACAGCACACCCGGCCGCGCGACCGTCCAATCAAGACCGCTTTCCTTGATCATCTGTTCCTGCAGGGTTTTGTCGTCATAAGCACGGCCAAAAACGATCTGAAACGGGACGCGTTGCAGGAAACCAATGCTCGCGCGGCTATCGCCCGCCCCAAACCCAGTGACGCAAATAAGGCGATTAACCCCTTTGCCCTTCATCGCAGCAATCAGCACCCGTGTGGCGTTTGAGAACAGGTGAACTGGTTTGATGAGTTCAGCCAACCCCACGCCAAGCGTCACAATGACGACATCGACCCCAGCAAGTGCAGCCTCCACATCTTGTTGGTTCAGGGCGTCGCCCGGTACTTTCTCCAATCTTGCATCAGGAAGATTTATCACTGCAGCAGATCTTGCCAATGCCCGCACGTCATATCCAGCGGCAAGCGCCTGACGAGTGGTTTCCAAGCCAATGCCCTTACTGGCACCAATGATGAGTATCCGCACGCTCAGGCCTCCTGCTTGGGTTTAACAAAGGATCTTCGATGCCAAAGTTCGGACGGAACACCACCAAGCACCTAATCTGAGACTTTCTTGCTGAGCAAAGGCACAAAGCCACCTTTGGCGATCGATCAAGCCGATCTCTGAACGAAGACCCCAGCCGTTCATTCGTGCTCACCATCCGAACGGCGGCCTGCGCCGCGCATGAACAATTTCGGCCGCTTCGCCGCAACGGTAAAGGTTGCTGCTGTCACGGCCGCCGCTGCGATGAGGACCGCATGCCCAAGAATGCTGTAGGCCAGAAAGGTGTAGCTTCCGATTGCAACAGAGAAACTGACAGCCCACATCAGCCCCAGCACTTGCAAGATGTAATGCCGGATAGCTACATCCGGGATATGGCGAAGTGGGCTTGCGTTGTGGTCGAACACAAAATTCCACGATTGAACCACAAAGGTTTTTAGAAATCTGATCAAGGCTTTGTTCCTTTCACTGATGGTGATGGTATGTGCCTTGGCCGATGCTAGCCAAACCCTTGCTTTGAGAACTAGCGCGTAACTGTTGCTTTCCCAGCCAGTTGAATGGGGGAACACGAAGAAAGTCTACGGCCACCACTGCCCGGATTGCGGCGCTTTTAAACGTCGGCTCAGAGCAAATCTCCGCCGAAAACGAAACTTTTCAAGTGTGGTCAGCGGTGGGCCTCGCCGGCTTTGGCCGGGCCTGCTCCTTAAACACAGCCTGCCGATATTCGACGACGCCACAAGTTAGGCTGGCTCGTAAAACCCCACCTCGCGCACGTCAATTTGGGCGTCGTGGTCACGGCCGTAGGCGACGATGGCAACCGATGTCAGGCTTGCCGGGTTGGGCACGCCGCGCAGCAGCGCGCCGGAGGCTTTGAACGCATCCAGCGGCAGGCGCACTTCGCTCCAGCTTTCGGTGACGTCAAAGCCTGCCTGATAGTATTGCCATGGCAACAGGGTGCCGCCGGTGCGCAGATGCACGAAATAGCGCTGGGCGTTACCGCGCACGATCAGCCGCACGCCAGTTGTGCCTTCGGGCGGCGGGGTGGCAAGGTCCAGCCGCATCTGAATGAACCCGCCCCGGTTGGCCGTGCTGA
>JANNBG010000468.1:0-4118 GCA_031385205.1 Rhodobacterales bacterium | reverse complement strand
CAATTTCGCGGGTGCGTTCGCGCACGGCGAAAACCATGGTGTTGGCGACGATCATCAGAATGGTCACAAAGGCCGCCCCCACCACCAGCTGCACGATTGTTGAGACATCGGCGAACTGCGTCATGAAGGCTTTCATGTAGTCGCTTTCGGTCTGGGTGCGGGTTGGCGTGGCGGAATTGGCAAACAGCGCATCGACACTGCGGATCACATCCGCCGCACGGGTGCCTTGGGTGGGCAGGATGCCAAAGCTGCTGACGGTATCGACGTTTTGCGCGCGCCCGGTATTGAAATAGTCATAGCGCAGCAGAACAAAGTTGGTATCGGCAGACGGGGCCTTGCCCGCCAGCACACCCACGATGGTCAAGGGCCAGTCGCGCCCGCCCGTGGTGGTGGTTTCGCTGACGGCGTTCAGCACGATGCGCTGGCCGATCTGCCAGCCTTCACGCAGGGCCAGTGCTTCGCCCACGATCACGCCATCACGCTGGGCTTCCAGCGCCGCAAGGGCGGTTTCGTCAAACGCATAGACATCGCCAAAGAACGCCGCATAGCTGCGCGGATCGACGGCATTGGCCCCCATAAAGTTGGTGGGCGCACCATAGGTCACGCGCATGCGGGCCATTTGGGTGACGGTGCCCACACCGGTGATCTGGGCAATCTGTGGCAACATGCGCATGGGCAAAGGCTGGGCACTGCCCGTACGGTTGGTGACAATCAGGCGTTCAGAGGTGACTTGCCCGCCATTGAAACCGGCCTCGAAACTGGCCAGCACAGCAAAGATGAAAAACGCAATGGCAATGGAGGTGACCAGCAGCACAGACCGCAGGCGTTTGCGCCCCATGTTGCGCAGGATCAGGGAAAAGCGGTTCAGGGCCATCACTTGGCACCCCCTTCGACAAAGCGACCCTTGTCCAGCCGCAAGGTGTGCTTGGCATAGCTGCCTGCGCCTTCGTCATGGGTGACCATCACGATGGTCTTGCCCAGTTCGGTATTCAACACCTGCAACATGTTCAGAATGTCATCCGCCGATGCGCGGTCCAGGTCACCCGTGGGTTCGTCACACAGCAGCAGCTTTGGGTCGGTGGCCAAGGCGCGGGCAATGCCGACGCGTTGCTGTTGGCCGCCCGACAGTTCGGATGGCAGATGCCCGGCGCGGTCTGACAAGCCAACAAGCGACAGGATGGTGGCCACGCGGTCGCGCCGCTGGCCTGCATTCAGGCTGGTCAGCAGCAAGGGCAGTTCGACGTTCTGTGCGGCGGTCAGCATGGGCATCAGGTTATAAAACTGAAACACAAAGCCCACATTGGCCCCACGCCAGCGGGTCAGCGCCGATTCAGACATGCTGTCCAGCCGTGTATAGCCAAAGGTGATCTCGCCTGCGTCGGGCCTGTCAATGCCGCCGATCAGGTTCAGCAGCGTCGATTTGCCAGAGCCCGACGGGCCCATGACGGCGACAAAATCGCCTGATGGGATATCCAGTGTCAGGTTATCAAAGATGGTGACCTGCTGGGCGCCGATCTTAAAGCCTTTGCGCACACCTGTGATGTGAATGGCGCTGTCTGTTTCCATGTGAAGGTCTTTGGGCATGATCTGTGTCCTTGTGGCTGTGGGGGGTCATTGCGAAGCATCGGCGGCAAAGGTCACCTTCGCCGCCATGTTGGCCAGGATTGCCGTATCCGGCGCATCAAAGGTCAGGCGCACGGTGACGGTCCCCGTCTGGATCTGTGCGCGTGGCACGATGCCCTGCACATGCGCGGCAAAGCGGCGGTCGGGCCAGGCATCCAGCACCACCGTTGCCAGTTGGCCTGTGCGCACCTGTGACAGGTTGGTTTCGGCCAGTGCCGCCTCGACAATCAGCGAACCGGTATCCAGCAGGGTCAGCAAGCCGACACCCGGATCACCGCCGTTCATCGCTGATGGTACAAGGTCACCCGGTGCCGCCAGTTGTGCGACAACCACGCCGTCAAAGGGCGCGGTGATGGTCAGGCGGGCAAGGTCTGTGGTGGCGCGGCGCAGTTCCAGTTTGCGGATGGCGATGGCCTGACCGGCCCCAAGGATGTCACTGTCCAGCAGCCGCAGTGCAAAGACAGCACTATCCTGTTCGGTCACAGCAACAGCCCCGCGCGCGGCAAGTTTGGCCACGCGGTCGGCCATCACGGCCGCCTGTTCGCGTTCCACCTGCAGGCGTGCCAGCGTCTGTGCGGCGCTGGCAACGGCCCCTTCGGCAATGGCGATATCGAGCCGGGCCGCGCTGTCATCCAGCTGTGCGAGGACTTGGCCTTGGGTGAAACGATCGCCCACACCGACAGCAATACGGGCCACGCGGCCGCCCATATCGGTGCCCAGAACGACGTCGCGTTCGGCCACGACATAGCCGGTGCCGATCACACCTTGGGGTTTGGGTGGCGCAATCACGGCGGCAGGGGCCATGGTAACCGGGGCCGCAGTTTCCGCCACCAGTGGCGTCTGCGTGGTTCCGCCAAGCCAAGTGGCGGTCTGGCCCAGCAGGTCCGTGCGCGTGGTCACATACCCCGCACCTGCGGCGGCTGTGATAGCCAGCAGCAGCGCGACGGGCCAGCGTTTGCGGCTTGTCTTTTCATGCGGTGCGGCATCGGGTGCAGAGCGGTTTTCCTGCACAATGCTCAACGACCGAAGCTGCCGTGCAAGTTCAGCATTCTGGGGACGGACGGTCATCTGATGCGCTCCTGTTGGCTGATGACAAACACTAGGCCGCGCGAAAAAACCTGGCGACCTGCAACGCGATTTTGGCCGTGCAGAACACGATTCAGGTGAGGGGCCCGCTTGGTACTGGGCGCAAAATGGGGAAAGAGGTCGATTGTTCTGCAGATGCGGCGGAGCCTGTTTGCTGCGAAAGTGGCATTTGCAGCTTGACCCAAAACCTGCAGGACGCGATTCAGGGCATCAGAGGACCGATGTGAAAAGGGCAGCCCTTGGCCAGACAAGACCCGGTGCAACAGATGGTCGATGCCGGGCGCGGCTTTCTGTCTGACATGCGATGGCACCCGGCGCGCCTGGCCGGAATGGTGCTGCTGGCCGGCCGCCACGATGTGGGGCGCTTTCAGCCGGACCTGTTCGATGCTTTGCAGATTGTCTGTCCGGCCTCGCTGGTGGATGCTACTCCGCGCCGTCTGGCCGAGTTTCTGGCGGGGCGCGCTGTTGCGAAGGTGGCACTCGCGCTGATCGGGGCACGGCAGGATGATATCGTCATTGGTGCCGACCGACGCCCCTGTTGGCCTGCGGGTGTGGCGGGGTCGATCAGCCATGCGCGCGGGCATATGGCCTGTCTGGTGGGGACGGCGGACAGGGGACATCCCGGCATTGATATTGAAACCATTACGGGTGGTCAGGCGCTTGCTGCCATTTCCAAAATCGCATTGACCGAGGCGGACCGCATGGGCATTGTCGGCCTGCCAGACAGCGCGGCGGCGCGTGTGGCGACGCTGGTCTTTTCGGGCAAGGAAGCCCTGTTCAAGGCCCTGTTCCCGATGGTTGGCAGGCACTTCGGTTTTGCAGCAGCCGAACTGGTGGGTTTGCCGGATGCCACCAGCCTGACCCTGCGCCTGACGCAAGGCCTTGCGCCGGATTTGCCGGAAGGGGCGCTGTTTCGCCTGCAGTGGCACGCGACCGGTTTGCATGTGATGACCTGGCTTGTCGCCGGGCAGACGCACGTCGCGCTGGGGAATGGGCCCGTTTCTGCTGGCTGATCGGCGCATTGCTGGGCGGCCTCATGCTGTTCGGGACGATGGTGCCAGACAGGACCGGCACCCGATCAGACTATCCGACCTGGCACTCTCTGACGCCCCCCACATCTGGGTGGGGCAAAGCGGGGGGGGGGGTGCATGCGGGCCAGGTTTCACCGGCAGGCCGCGCATTGGTACGACAAAGCACCCGGCCAACAGCGCCAATATCCGGAACATGGTCAATTGCGCCGCGCCTTTCAGGGCGCGCAGGTCATTCTGCCGCGCGGGCAATGCCCAGATTAAGGAATGCGTCGCGGTAGGGTCTGGCGGTTGGCGACAGGGTTTTCGGCGGGCGCATCCAGACGATTTCGGCGTCACGGCCCACGATATAGGTGTCGGTATGGTGGCGGGCGTGGCTCC
>JANNBG010000478.1:0-2317 GCA_031385205.1 Rhodobacterales bacterium | reverse complement strand
GAAGAGGGGCCCCTCCGCCAGGATCATCAGGCAGAGGGCCGCCACCGGGTGCCGGCCACCCCGCGCGCGGATCTGGCGGACATAGCCGAGGTGCCACAGGTATTGGCCAAAGGTGCCGCAGATCATCGCATCCGCCTCATCCCGGTGGACCATCACCGCCGCAATCGCGGTGGTATTGGTGCGCATGACGGCCTTTGCGATATCGGGCGTCACACCACGCCGTGCCATCAGATCGTGGTAGGTTTCCCAATAATCACGATAGCGCGGGTCATTTTCCGGGTTCACCAGATGGAAATCACGCCCCGGGCGGATCGGCAGGCCTGCGCGTTCGCAGCGCGCCTCGACCACATCGGGGCGGCCGATCAGGATGGGGACATCCGTCATTTCCTCCAGCATGGCGTTGGCGCAGCGCAGCACGCGTTCATCCTCGCCTTCGGCAAAGACGATTCGGCGCTGGGCGGTACGGGCGGCCTCGAACACCGGGCGCATCAGGAGGGCGGATTTGAAGACCGAGCCGTCGAGGCTGCGCTTGTAGGCATCAAGGTCTTTGATCGGCTTTTGTGCGACGCCAGACTCCATGGCGGCTTTTGCCACGGCGCTGGCCACGACGCCCATCAGGCGGGGGTCAAAGGGTTTGGGGATCAGGTAATCGGCACCGAATTGCAGGGTTTCACCCCGGTAGGCGGCGGCGGCTTCGGCGCTGGTGGTGGCGCGGGCGAGGGCGGCGATGCCGTCGATGCAGGCCAGTTCCATCGCGTCATTGATCGTGGTGGCGCCGACGTCGAGCGCACCCCGGAAGATGAAGGGGAAGCAGAGCACGTTATTGACCTGATTGGGAAAATCGCTGCGGCCCGTGGCGATGATGGCATCGGGGGCGGCTGTGCGGGCATCATCAGGCGAGATTTCGGGGTTGGGGTTGGCGAGGGCAAAGATAATGGGCCTTGGGGCCATTTTGGCGACCATGGCAGGGGTCAGCACGCCGGGGCCGGAGAGGCCGAGGAACAGGTCGGCACCTGTGATGACGTCTGACAGGGTGGCGGGTGTGGAGCCTTGGGCGAAGGCGCGTTTCTGATCAGTCATCTGGGCGGTGCGGCCTTGGTAGACGAGGCCTTCGAGGTCGCAAAGCCAGATGTTCTGGCGCCGCACGCCGAGTTTGACCAGCATTTCAAGGCAGGCAATGCCGGCAGCACCGCCACCGGTAGAGACGACCTTGATATCGTTGAAGGATTTGCCCGCCACGACCAGCGCGTTGGTGGCCGCAGCCCCCACAACGATGGCAGTGCCGTGCTGGTCATCATGGAACACGGGGATGTTCATCCGCTCACGGCACAGACGTTCGACGATGAAGCAATCGGGGGCCTTGATATCCTCCAGGTTGATCGCGCCAAAGGTAGGCTCCAAAGCGCAGACGATGGCGGCGAGTTTTTCGGGGTCTGGTTCATTCAGTTCGATATCAAAGCAGTCGATATTGGCGAATTTCTTGAACAGGACCGCCTTGCCCTCCATCACCGGTTTGCTGGCAAGGGGGCCGATATTGCCAAGACCCAGAACGGCGGTGCCGTTGGTGACCACGGCGACAAGGTTGCCGCGCGCGGTATAACGGCTGGCATTGGCGGGGTCGGCTTTGATTTCGAGGCACGCCTCGGCCACGCCGGGGGAGTAGGCGCGGGCGAGGTCATAGCCGTTGGCAAGCGGTTTGGTGGCGCGGATTTCCAGCTTTCCGGGTTTGGGGAATTCGTGATACTCCAGTGCCGCTTGGCGTAAGCTGTCTTGCCGTGCCTCGTCCATGGTATTCCCCGCGTGAATTAGTTTAACGTTAAACTATCTACCCGTCGCTGCCTTGCCAAGCGCAATGGCTTGCAAATCCTGTGAGGCAACTTACCCTGTCTGTGCTAATCCGAAAGGCATAACATGCAGAATATTCGTGCCGAAGCGCAGCTTTCTACCCGTGATTTGCGCGGTGACCTAGGGTTTTTCGGCAAAACGCTGGGGTTTCGGCTGGATCGCATCTTTCCGGCGGACGATCCGCGTGTGGCGGTGATGTCGGGGCATGGGCTGCGGTTGCGGCTGACGGTGGATGGCGGTGCGGCGGGCAGCCTGCGCATTCTGGCGGATGATCCGGTGCTGATTGCGGGCGGTGCTGCGACGTTGATAGCGCCGGGCGGGACGGTGGTTTTGATCGAACCGCTGGACCCGCCCTTGGTGCAGCCGCCGACGGAGCATGCGTTTGTGGTGCGCAGGCTGGCGGATCAGGCGCCTTGGGTGATCGGCCGTGCGGGCATGCATTACCGCGATTTGGTGCCGAGCCGTCTGGGTG
>JANNBG010000366.1:0-3551 GCA_031385205.1 Rhodobacterales bacterium | reverse complement strand
GTTTGATAAGGGAGCGTTCCGAGGTCAGGAAATATTCGGCAAAACCGCCGTCCAGACCCAGCCCCGGAAACAGGCTATGTTCGCAGTGCATATCGTCGCCATAGCGGCAGGACAGGCAGATGCCGCAGGTGCGGTGGGGGTGGCAGATCACGGTATCACCGTGCTTTACGGACGTGACGTTTGACCCCACATCTTCGACCCAGCCCGCGTTTTCGTGGCCCATGATATAGGGCAACAGGTTGCCGCCGGTATCCATGATGTCTTTCCACACACCTTCGATGATGTGCAAATCCGTGCGGCACAGGCCCGCTGCACCCACTTTGACGATCACATCATTCGGCCCCAGGATATTCGGCGGCTTGACCGTCTCGATCTTCAACTGAACGTTCATCGCCGGGTCGTATTCGTACAGTCTTGCCGCTTTCATGGTGCAACCCTTTCTTTGTGTTCAGCTATTTCCGACCCAGATTTTCCGCTCCGCCACCCAAAGCACGCGCCGCCGTCGGGTCTTCGTCTTCGGCCAAATCCGCAATCAGGGTTTCCGTGGTCAGGATCAGCGTCGCCACCGACCCCGCATTCATCAGGGCCGCACAGGTCACCCGCACGGGATCAATCACACCCGCCCGCATCAGGTCTTCATAGACCCCCGTGGCCGCGTTAAACCCGTGGTCCCCCTGCAGCGCACACACCTTGCCTACCACGTCGTTCGGTTCTGCCCCTGCGTTGAACGCAATGCGCGCCAAGGGCACCGTCAGCACCGATTGCACCAGCTCCACGCCCTTGCGGATATCGCCCTGCACCGTTTTGGCAAGGTCCGCCAATGACGGGGCCACCCGCGCCAGTGCCACACCGCCACCCACCAAAACGCCTTCCTCCGCCGCTGCGCGCACGGCATTCAGACTGTCCTCGATCAACTGAATCGTCCGCTTCTGCTCCACCGGCGTCACGCCACCGGCAAGGATCGTCGCCGTCCCACCGCACAGCTTGGCCAGCCGTTCCTGCAGCTTGTCCTTATCGACATTGGGCGGGGCCAGTTCAAACAACCGCTGCACCTGTGCACGCCTTGCCGCAATCGCCTGCTTATCGCCATGCCCGCGCACGATGATCGTGTCAGATTGCGTCGCCTCCACCCGGTCCGCCGACCCCATATCCGCCCGCGTGATGTTTTCCAGACTGTCGCCCAGATCACGCGCCAGCACCTTGCCGCCGGTGATGATCGCCAAGTCTTCCATCATGTTGCGCCGCCAATGGCCAAACTCCGGCGGATGAACGACCAGAAACTTCCCCGGCCCGTCCTTGCCCAGCAGCGTCAGCAAAACCTCCGGCGAGGTTTCCTCCGATATGATGACCAGCGGGCGCTTATCCTCCGCCGCAATCGCCTTGGCCGCGTCCAGCTGGCTCGCCTGCTTCATCTTGATATCGGTCAGCACGATGTACGGCTTATTCACCACCGCCCGCATCGCATCCAGATCGGTCACCATGTGATGCGAGATATAGCCCCGGTCAAACGACATGCCATCCACCACATCCAGCGTCGATGTGTTGCCCTGCCCGTAATCCGTCGAAATCACCCCCTGCGCGCCTACCCGCCGGAATGCCTCCGCCACCAGCGCGCCCAGATCAGCGTTCGATGCCGATATCTTCGCCACCGCCGACAGCACCGCATGATCTTTCACCGGCTTGGCCGCCGCCCGCAGCGCCCCCAGCGTCGCCTCCACCGCAAGGCTGATCCCCCGCACCAATTCCACCGGCTTCGCGCCCTTTTCGATCAGCGCCACCCCCGATTTTATGATGCCATTGGCCAGCACAATCGACGTTGTCGTCCCATCGCCCGCCACATCATTGGTCTGCATCGACACTTCACGCACCACCTGCGCGCCCATGTTTTCAAACCGGTCAAACAGCGCGATTTCCGATGCAATCGACACCCCGTCCCGGCTAATCAGCGGCGTGCCAATCGGCCGATCGATCATCGCGTTCATGCCCATCGGGCCCAGCGTCGATTCAATCGCCGCCGTCAGTTTCTGCACACCTGTCGCCAGCGCGCGGCGCGCCTCATTCCCGTGGATCATGATTTTGGGCATCGGTCCTCCTTCGGCAAGCGCCGGTTGTGTTGTGATCCGCTAGCGGCAGGCGTGGTTAGGCAAAAGGGGCGGCGTGAAATCCACCAGGATCGGCACATCACCCGAAAGATCGGCTTGCTGATACCGGCTGCGCTTCAGCCCCCGGCACAGGGAACCGGAAAACTCCATATTGATGCGCACCGACCGCAGCAGCCCCATGTAGATTTGGAAATCGCCAATCGCAGCGCCTTGATAGGTCGGAAAGGCAAGGTCACCTGCCTTGTGTGCCAGGTTTTTGGCCAACAGCAGCGCCGTATAGCGGCCACACTGCCGCGTCACCTCGACATCGTCAAACGGGATCAGCGACAGGTCGGACAGCGTCATACCAACAACCACATCAGCGACAAAACCCTGCGCAATCAGGCCTTTGATGACCACCTCTTGCCGCCGCTGAAACGCCTTCTGGTCAAACTTTTCGCGCAACTCATCCAGATTTTCACCCGGCATCAGGTTTGCAAAGACATCCGAGAACGTCCCACCCGCGTTGATGACCGCATTCATTTCCTCCGCCGCCATGTGGTCATGCAGCGTCACCACCGCCTGCCCCACCCAGGGTAAGGTCTCCACCTCCCGCTTGATCCCTTCGGCCATCAGAAAGGCAAAGTTCGGCGAACACCAATAGGTTGGCAGGCGGAACGTAATATCCACCGTATTGATATTATGCCCCGTGGTCGGCCCGGTAATAGATACCGCCTCGATAAACCCCATATCCGTCACGGGTTCATCCAGTTCGGGGTCCATCACCAGATCAAGGCGCGCCCACACGTCGCTAAGTTGTTGTGAAAGCGCGCCCTCCATCTTATTCAGCCGCAATCATCATCGGGTGCTTGGCAAATTCCGCCTTGCGTGCCGCGATGTCGATATTATACAGCCGCGCCGCATTCAGACCAAGGATCTTTTCCTTGATCTCATCCGTCAACTGCACGCCACGTTCCTTGGCAATATCCTCCGGGATTTGATAGGCCCACAGCTTTTCAACCAACCACTTCGGCGTCCAGATCGCATAGTCCGACCCGAACAGGATCTTCTCCGGTCCGATCCAGAACAGCAATTCCGCGATGATCTCACCAAAGTACCGCGGACGCGAATGGATGAACGGCAAGGCCACCGCAAGCCCGGCAAACACATTGGTTTCCTGCGTCGCAATCCAGCAGAAATCATCCAGCCGTGGCAGGCCGCAATGTTCCACGATCCAGTTCAGGTTCTGGAAATCGGTCGCGGCATAATCCACATCATGCACATCGAATGCATCCTTGTTCAGCGGGATGATCGTCGGGCCCTTGTGCACATGGATATTCTTGATGCCCAGCTTTTCGCATAGCTCAAAGCACTTATATGCCGCCGGATCATTCAGCCGCCAGCCTTTGGAATCTCCATTCCATTCAGCGGTGTACATTTTGACCCCAGTGATATTGTGGGTCTCTTTCA
>JANNBG010000346.1:0-5226 GCA_031385205.1 Rhodobacterales bacterium | reverse complement strand
AGGACTCCGCGAGAGCTGGAGGCGGAGGTGGGGCTGACAGAGGGCAACATTTTTCAAGGGGAACTGACGTTCGACCAGTTGTTATTCAACAGACCCGTGCCGGGGTATGCGCAATATCGTAGCCCGATCACAGACTTGTGGATGTGCGGGTCATCGACGCATCCGGGCGGTGGGGTGATGGGTGCGCCGGGGCGCAATGCGGCGGTGGAAATTCTGCGGGATGCAAAGATGGATGGGGGGATGCGGGATGCCTATGCCGTCCTCTGATGCCATCGTGATTGGCGGGGGCACCAACGGGCTGGCCTGTGCCTTTGCGCTGGCCAGTGCGGGGCGGCGGGTGACGGTTGTGGAGTGTGGCACGGTGGGGGGTGGTGCCGTGACCTGCGAATTTGCGCCGGGATACAGGGTGTCTGGACTGGCACATCTGGTGACGCATCTGGATGCGCGGGTGGTGGCGGGCATGGGGCTGGGTGTGCGGCTGTCGCAGGCATTGCCGACGGTGGCCTTGGCACAGGATGGCGGGCACCTGACGATTGAGGGTGGCCGGGTTGCGGGGGCGGATGCAGCGGCATGGGCGGCCTTGCACGCGCAGCTTTTGGCGTTTGCGCAGGCACTGGCGCCCTTGCGGGGGATGACGCCGCCACGGTTGGGCAGGGGCTTGGGGAATGAGGTGCTGCGGCTGGGGCGGGTGGCCTTTGGCTTGCGGGCCATGGGGCAGGCGCAGTTTCGTGAGTTTCTGCGGATGATGCTGATTAACGTGGCGGATGTTCTGGAGGACGCGCTGACAGACACAAGGCTGAAAGGGGCAGTGGCGTTTGATGCGGTGCTGGGGGCATGGCTGGGGCCACGGTCGCCCAATTCCCTGATGCTGCTGTTAAACCGCATGGCGGGTGATGCGCCACGGGTGCCTTTGGGGGGGATGGGGGCCATCGTTGACGCAATGGCTGCGGCCTGTGTGGCAAAGGGCGTGGTGATGCGGGCGGGTGTTCCGGTCACGCAGGTGATGGTAGAGGATGACCGGGCCGTAGGGGTGATGCTGGCCCCGGGCGAGGTGTTGCGGGCGGGGCTGGTGGTATCGGCGATCAACCCAAGGACGACGTTTCAAACGCTGGTGGGTGCGCGCCAACTGGACGCGGGGTTCCTGCGGCGCACGCAGGATATCCGCACGCGCGGGGGGGCGGCAAAGCTGCATCTGGCGCTGTCAGGGCGCCCTGATTTCAACGGCGCGGACCTGTGCGCACGGCTGGTGATTGCCCCATCGGTGGGGGCGGTTGAGGGCGCGTTCAACCCGGTGAAATACGGCGAAGTGCCGGATCACCCGGTGATGGAGATTATTGTGCCATCGGCGCATGAAGGCGGCATGGCACCGGACGGGCACCAGGTGCTGTCGGCCATCGTGCAGTTTGCACCGCATGACCCGGTGGACAGGGATGCGGCACGGGCGCAGATGCTGGCCAATACGCTGCGGGTGTTGGAGGATTATGCGCCGGGCATTGGCGGGCTGGTGACGCATGCCGAACTGCTGATGCCCTATGATATCGAAGCACGGTTTGGCATGGTGGGGGGCAACTGGCACCATGGTGAATTGTCGGTGGAACAGATGCTGTTCCTGCGGCCCATGGCAGATGTGGCACAATACGCCACACCTGTGCCGGGGTTGTGGCTGGCAGGCGCGGGCAGCCATCCGGGGGGCAATATCAGCGGGGCTGCGGGCTGGAACGCGGCGGCGGCGATTGGAAAGGCGGGCGCATGACACTGCTGACCACGCCATTCCATACGCGCACGGCCGCCCTGAACCGGTTGAACAACTGGGGGGCCTGGGCGGGGTATACGACGGCGCGCTGTTATGGCGATACGGCGATGGAACACACGGCCCTGCGCAATACGGCGGGGTTGATCGACATCAGCCCGATGGTGAAATACCGCATCACGGGGCCGGATGCGGTGGATTATCTGAACCGGCTGACCCTGCGCGATGTGGCCAAACTGGCACCCGGACGCGTGCAGTATACGGCATGGTGCGATGATGCGGGGCATTTGCTGGATGATGGGACGTTGTTTCATCTGGCAGCTGGCATGTTCATGCTGTGCTGTCAGGAACGGCATTTGCCATGGCTGCTGGATAGCGCGGCAGGCTTTGATGTGGGCATTGCGGATATCAGCGATGATCTGGCCGTGCTGGCGGTGCAAGGGCCGTGCGCGGCATGGGCCTTGCGGATGGCGGGGTTGGATGTGGGGGCGTTAAAGCCGTTTCAGGTGGCGGATATGGCGTTTCAGGGTGGCACCATCACCATCTCGCGCACCGGGTTTACCGGTGATCTGGGGTATGAGGTTTGGGTTGACCCCAGCTTTGCCGTGCCGCTGTGGGATGCGGTGATGCAGGGTGGGGCGTTGCGCGGGGTCTGTGCGGTGGGGTCTGATGCGCTGAACCTGGCGCGGATCGAGGCGGGGTTCATCATCACCAACATGGATTTCGTGCCAGCGGATCAGGCGGTGCGCGAAGATCGCGCCCGGAAGCCACAAGAGATGGGGCTGGACTGGATGATCGCCTGGGACAAGGGGCATTTCACCGGGCGGCGCGCGCTGCGGGGGCAGGGGGATTGGGCGCTGGTGGCGCTGGATATTGACGGCAACGTGGGTGCCGAAGGGGCGCTGATCTATGCAGATCGCAAGGTGGAAGTGGGCGTGGTCACATCGGGCGCATGGTCGCCCACGACAAAGCGCAACATCGGGTTGGCACAGGTGCGGCGGGCCCATGCCGATAGTGCCGCGTTATGGGTCGAGGTCTATGCCCCGCGCGAATTGCAATACGCCAAGCTGATGCTGAAGGCGACACCCACGCAGCGGCCCTTTTTCACCCACCCGCGCCGCAGGGCAACGCCGCCGGGCGATACATGAAAGGCAGGGACAGATGACACAGATGGACCCAATCATTCCGGTGCCCGCCGAGTGGGACAGGCGCGGTCTGCCGGGGTGGACGTATCATTCACCGGCCATGTTCGCGCTGGAACGGGACGCGCTGTTCCTGACGCATTGGCAGATTGCGGGGCATGTGAATGACGTGCCAGAGGCGGGCGATTGGGTGGGGTTCGATCTGTTTGACGAACGCGCCGTGGTGATGCGCGGGCGTGACGGCGTGGTGCGGGCGTTTCACAACCTGTGCAGGCATCGGGGTGCGCGCGTGGTGGAAGGCGCGGCAGGCAGTTGCAAGGCGGCGATTGTGTGCCCGTTTCATGGCTGGGTTTACAATCTGGATGGCACGTTGCGGGGGCCCGCGCGGCCCGAAACCTTTGGCGATATGGACCGCGCGGCCTTTGGTCTGGAACCGATCGAGATGGAGCTGTGGCACGGCTTCATCTTCATCCGCTTTCGCCCCGGCCCGCAGCCGTCTGTGGCCGTATGGCTGGCCCCCTATGCGGCGGATATGACCGCGTATCAGACCGCGGCCTTATTGCCGACGGAAGTGGTCAGTGTGGCGGGCACCTTGCCGGTGAATTGGAAATCCGTGCGCGATGTGGATAACGAAGGTTATCACGTCGCCATGGCGCATCCGGCGTTGCAAGACCTGTATGGCCGCACCTACCGCGATCTGGTCTATGCGGATGGCCTGAGCCATTCCATTGCGGAATTTGGCGATCATGCGGGGCGGCGCTGGTCGGTGCGGATGTATCTGAAGCTGGCGCCTGTGCAGGGCTGGTTGCCGGAGCGTTTGCAAAAGGCCTGGACGTATTACGGGCTGTTTCCCAACGCGGTGATCGGGATCACGCCGGAGTCTGTGCAGTTCTATCAGGAAATCCCGATTGCGCCGGGCCAGACGCGTCTGACAGGGCGCATCTATCGCCGCCCTGATGAAGACCGGGCCACGCGGGTGGCGCGCTACCTCGCCTACCGGATCGACCGGGAAACCAGTGTGGAGGATCAGCAACTGTCGATCTGGTCGAACGAATCGATGAAATCACAGGCGTTTACGGCGTTTCATCTGTCTGATCTGGAATTTGGGGTGCGCAGCCACCATGATGCCTTGCGCCGCCTGATGCCCGTGATGAACATAAAGACCGAGCCGCGCGATGTGGCGCGTATCAATACAGAAATGCATTGCACGGATGCGGCAGGGGCGTAACCTTTGGCCATCATAACAGGAGACTGCCATGAAGACATTCACACGCAGGTCAACTTTGGGCACTTTGGCGGGCGGTCTGGCCCTGCCATGGGTGCGCCCGTCTTATGCGCAAACGGGCACGGTAAATGTCTATAACTGGGCGGATTACATTGGTGAGACGACACTGGCGGATTTCACCGCCGCCACGGGGATAGAGGTGGCCTATGACCTTTATGCGTCCGCCGAGGAGATGCAGGCCAAGATGCTGGCGGGGTCCACGGGGTATGATGTCTGCGTGATGAATGGGCTGGTGATGCCGAGTTTCATCAAGGCGGAGGTGTACCGCAAGCTTGACCGGGCCAAGCTGCCGTTATGGGGCAATCTGGACCCGGCGGTGATGAAGGTGGCGGATGGCTATGACCCCGGCAATGGTTACGGCGTGCCCTATATGTGGGGGTCGGTGGGGTTCATGTATAATCTGGATATGGTCAAAGAGCGCCTGCCGGATGCGGATTTGTCGGATATGGCGACGATTTTCAAACCGGAGAATCTGGCGAAACTGGCGGATTGCGGGGTATCTTTTCTGGATAGCCCGACGGATATCGGCTTTATCATGCTGTCATATCTGGGGCTGGACCCCAGCACAGCAGGGCCTGCGGACTATGCCAAGATGGTCGAAGGTTTCGCGCCAATCCGGCAATATGTGGCGACGTTTGATAACAGTAATTATCTGACAACGGTGCCGAATGGCGAAATTTGCGTGGCGAACAGCTATTCGGGCGATTACACGGTGGCCAAAACGCGGGCAGCCGAAGCGGGGATCGAGATGAACCTGGCCTATTTCGTGCCGAAAAGTGGGGCCCCGGCGTGGATTGATATGCTGTGCATCCCGACCGACGCGCCGAATGCCGAGAACGCCTATACGTTCATCAACTTTATGCTGCAGCCCGAGGTGATTGCAGCCTGCAGCAACTTTACCGGCTATGCGAATGCCAACAAGGCGGCGACGCCGTTTGTGGATGCGGCGGTGGCAAATGATCCGGCGATTTATCCGGACGCGGAAACCTTGGGGCGGATGTATACACCGGGGGTGCAGTCGGAGGATCAGGAAAGGGCGCTGACGCGGG
>JANNBG010000298.1:0-1820 GCA_031385205.1 Rhodobacterales bacterium | reverse complement strand
CCCCGCCATGCCCAATGTCCACCTCACCAAACCCATGCAGGACTACGCCGCAGAGCAGATCAAATCCGGAGCCTATGCCAACCTGTCCGAAATCGTGCGCGCTGGCATGCGCACCCTGATGGAGAAAGACCGCGCACGGGCGTTCTATGCGTTGAAGGCGGAACTGGAGGAGGCTTTGGCCGAGGCCGAGGCTGGCGACCATGCGCCTTTCGATGTCGATGCCTACGAGCCTGACGCCTTCAGGTGAAATCGCAAACGCCTGAATTTTCCAGCCGGGCACGTCAGGACTTGGACGCCATTCGAGACTGGACGATCAAGACCTGGGAGCGCGCGCAATGGCAGACTTAATATCGTGGGCTTGGTGCAGCGTTCCGACGTATCGCCGCAGACCCGGATTGTGGCCGCCCACGTGATCTGATCGCCGAAGGAATGCGGTCACTGGTTTATGAGCAGCACCTGATCTTTTTCGCCCCTGTCGCAGACTTTGGCGGAAAGCCCGTCATCCTGCGCATCATCCACCAACGCCGCAACCTTGGCGCGCTTGCTTATTTTGACGATCTTGAATCCTGACCCCTACCCCCACTCATAGTTAAAACTCACCGAAATCCGCTCCTCCTCCGCCATGTTCATCGGCACCTCGTGCCGCAGCCAGCTTTCCCACAGCAGCACCTCGCCCACATCTGGCGTTACATAGACGAAACTCTGCAATTCCCGCGCCGCTTTCTTCAATCGCACAGGGGCCGCCATCATCATCGGCAGACGCGGGTCTTCGAGCTTCAGTGCACTGGTCCCCACAGGCATCGCCACATAGGTCGTGCCTGATATCACGGAATGCGGGTGGATATGGCTGGCATGCATCCCCCCTTCCGGCAGGATGTTGATCCAGAATGACCCGCATTTCAGCTTTTTGCCCTGCAGATCGAACCCCAGATCCTTGGCAAACGCCGCCACATGCTTATCCAGCGCCTTTTCCAGATCGGCAAAGATCGGGAACCGCCACGGCAGGTCATTCAGGGATGCATAAGACGTATAGCCCGGATAGCCGTGCTCTTCACACCACGCCTGCCCCGCCTCATCATCCTGCGCAATCGCCTCGCAGGACACCCGCAGTTCCGCAAAGTCCACCTTCCGCTTGCCCAGTTCATTGACCCCGGCCCGGTACAGGCGCGTCACGAATAACGATGCGATTTCAGCCATCACAACCCCCCAATATGAAAAAGGCCCCACCGTTTCCGGCAGGGCACTGCAATTGTGTCTTCCCACCATTACCAATCTTCTTTGACTACCACGCACGTCGTGACCGGCAGCTTCATCGCGCCCAGACGCAGCGCCTCGCGTGCGATGACTTCGTTCACGCCGTCAATCTCGAACATGATGCGGCCCGGTTTCACCTTCGCCGCCCAATAGTCCGTGGACCCCTTGCCTTTGCCCATCCGCACTTCGACGGGCTTGGCCGACACGGGCACATCCGGGAATATCCGGATCCAGACCCGGCCCTGACGTTTCATGTGGCGCGTGATGGCACGACGTGCAGCTTCAATCTGGCGCGCTGTCACACGCTCCGGTTCCGTTGCTTTCAGGCCGAACGACCCGAAGTTCAGCAAAAAGCCGCCCTTCGCCTCGCCGTGGATGCGGCCTTTGTGCTGCTTGCGGAACTTTGTCCGTTTAGGTTGCAACATTACTTTTCTCCCTTACGCGCGGTCGCGGTCGCGGCGGGGTGCGCGTGGTGCGGCACCTTCCTGCGATTCCGCTTGGCGGCGGTCATGTGCCTGCGGATCGTGCTCCAGGATTTCGCCTTTGAAGATCCACACTTTCACACC
>JANNBG010000283.1:0-1721 GCA_031385205.1 Rhodobacterales bacterium | reverse complement strand
CGGCCCGGCGATCAGGATATCGGTCTTGGCACTGACCGACCCCGCCACCTTTGCCCCCAACGCCTCCGCCCGCGCCTTTGCCTCGGCCCGCGTCATCTTTTCCAGCGTGCCGGTGAACACCACCGTTTTGCCCGCAACCGGGCTGTCGGTTGCCGCGCGAGCCACGGGTTGCACATCCAGATGCGCCACCAGCGCGTCAATCGCGGCGCGTTCATGTGGGTTCTGGAACGCCGCAATCAGGCTGCTGGCCAGCACATCGCCCACCCCGTCTATCGCCGTCAGGTCGGCCAAGGCCTTTTCCGCCGTGACGGCGCTCTCAAACGTCGGCCAATCATGGTAATGCCGCGCCAGCAAAGCACTGGACGTGTCGCCGACATGCCGGATGCCAAGGGCAAAGATCAGGCGGTCCAATGGGATGATGCGCTTTTCCGCAATCGCCGCGAACAGGTTGGTCGCTGACCTCTCGCCAAAGCCATCGCGATTGCGCAGCTTTTGCAACGGGTTGGCGGCGTCTCTTAAGGCGAGGGTAAAGATATCGGCGGGGGTTTTCACGGGCAGCAGGTCATCATGAAAAAACATCTCCACCTGCTTTGCACCAAGGCCTTCGATATCGAAAGCACCGCGTGAAACGAAGTGCTTCAGCCTTTCAACTGCCTGCGCCGGGCAGATCAGCCCCCCGGTGCAACGCCGCACGGCATCGCCGTCCATCCGCAGCGCCGGGCTGCCGCATTCGGGGCAGACATCGGGGAAAACATAGGGCGTGCCTGTCCGCTGGCTCAGGTCCACATCGGCGACCTTGGGGATCACATCGCCCGCGCGGTAGACCTGCACCCAGTCGCCGATACGAATGTCGCGGCCCTCGCGGATCGGCGCACCCTTGCTATCGCGGCCCTGAATGTAATCCTCATTATGCAAGGTTGCGTTTGATACCACCACACCGCCCACCGTCACCGGTTGCAACCGCGCCACAGGTGACAACGCCCCGGTGCGGCCCACCTGAATGTCGATGGCAATCAACCGCGTCCATGCCAGTTCAGCAGGGAATTTATGCGCAATCGCCCAGCGAGGCGTGGTGGACCGAAAGCCGAGGCGGGATTGGAGTTGAAGATCATTGACCTTGTAAACAACACCGTCGATGTCATAGCCCAGTGTTGCACGTTGGGATTCAATCGCGCGATACTGGGCCAGCATATCTTCTGGCGAATACGCAAGGATTGTCAGTGGGTTGGTCTGAAATCCTAATGTGCGCAACCGGGTGATCGCCCCTATCTGCGTCTCTGCCAAAGCGTCCGACAAAGCCCCCCAGGAATACGCAAAAAACCGCAAGGGCCGCGACGCGGTAATCCCGGAATCCAATTGCCGCAAAGACCCCGCAGCCGCATTGCGCGGGTTGGCAAAGGTCTTATCCCCCGCCACCGCTTGCCGCGCGTTCAGTGCCGCGAAATCGGCATGCGACATATAGACCTCGCCCCGCACTTCCAGCACATCCGGCGCATCCACCAGCACCACAGGAATATCGGCAATCGTGCGGGCATTGGCGGTGACGTTTTCACCCACCTCACCATCGCCGCGTGTGGCGGCCTGCACAAGGCGACCCCGTTCATAACGCAAAGACAGTGACAGCCCGTCAATCTTTGGCTCTGCCGTGTAGGCGAGGTCACCTTGCCAATTCAGATACTTGCGCACGCGATCGTCGAAATCTGCCACATCCGCATCGTCAA
>JANNBG010000243.1:0-2129 GCA_031385205.1 Rhodobacterales bacterium | reverse complement strand
GACGCCTCAAAATGGAACTGCATGCCATAGGTGGCGCGTTTGAGGCGAAAGCATTGCGTGGGGGTGGCGGCGGAGCCTGCCAGATGCACGGCCCCTGCGGGCAGGGTGAAGGTATCGCTGTGCCATTGGAACGACCGTGGCCCCATGCCGGATAGCACGGGGTCCGCGTGGCCTGCTGGCGTGAGTGCCAAGGCGCACCAGCCGAATTCCGGTGCTGTGCCGATATGGTTGGTGGCCCCGTAAGCCCGCGCCAGAACCTGTGCGCCAAGGCAGATGCCCAGCACCGGTTTATCCGCTGTGGTCATATCACGCATCAGGCTTGCCAGATCGGGCAGGTAGGGGTGCGTTGCATCGGCCATAGCCGACTGTTCACCACCAAACACCACCAGCGCGTCAATCATCATGGGGTCCGGCAGGGACTGTCCTGCAAAGGGGCGGTGGATATCGACCAAGGCGCCGCGTTCGTGCAGGGCCACGCCGACCTGCCCGTGATGGGTGACCTTGGTGTTTTCGACTATTGCCACGCGCATCGACGGCTCCCTTTGCAAAACGCACCACCATAGGAAGTGTCGTACGGGCTGCAATGCCCCTTGTCATCGCGCGGCACGCGTGGAAAGGGACGCAGGCAACGCACCACTCCCATACTATCGCCAATGGAGGCCCCCATGGAGATTCGCGAAGCATTCACCTTTGATGATGTCCTGCTTGTGCCCGCGGCCAGCCGTGTGCTGCCGTCGGATGCCGATACCAGTACCTGGGTGACCAAAGCCATCCGGATGAACATCCCACTTCTATCGAGCGCCATGGATACGGTGACGGAGGGGCGCATGGCGATTGCGATGGCGCAAGCGGGCGGGATTGGGGTCATTCACCGCAATCTGGACCCGGAGGCGCAGGCGGCAGAGGTGCGCAGGGTGAAGCGGTTCGAGTCTGGCGTGGTGGATGCGCCGATCACGCTGGGGCCGGATCAGACGCTGGCGGATGCCAAGGTGCTGATGGAACGCTATGCGGTGACGGGGTTTCCGGTGGTGGATGCGCAGGGGCGCGTGTTGGGCATCGTGACGAACCGGGATATGCGCTTTGCATCCGATGACCGCACGCCGGTGCGCGTGATGATGACGAGCGAAAATCTGGCAGTTTTGATGGAGCCTGCAGACCGGGATGCGGCAATTTCGTTGATGAAAGCGCGGCGGATTGAAAAGCTGCTGGTGACGGATGGGGCGGGGAAACTGACCGGGCTGTTGACGCTGAAAGACAGCGAAAAGGCGGTGCTGAACCCACATGCCTGCAAGGATGCGCTGGGGCGGCTGCGGGTAGCTGCGGCCTCGACGGTGGGGGATGCGGGGTTTGAACGGTCGCAAGCCCTGATCGAGGCGGGCGTGGATATGGTGGTGATTGATACGGCACATGGGCATTCCGAAGGGGTCGCGCGGGCGGTGGAGCGGATCAAGCGGTTGTCGAACACGGTGCAGGTGATTGCGGGCAATGTGGCGACGGCATCGGCCACACGGGCGCTGATTGATGCTGGGGCAGATGCGATCAAGGTGGGGATCGGGCCGGGCAGTATTTGTACGACGCGGATTGTGGGGGGGGTGGGTGTGCCACAACTGACGGCGATCATGGATGCGGCGGGGGCTGCGGGTGACATTCCGGTGATTGCGGATGGGGGCATCAAGTTTTCGGGCGATTTTGCCAAGGCGATTGCAGCGGGGGCATCCTGCGCGATGGTGGGGTCGGCGATTGCGGGCACGGACGAGGCGCCGGGCGAGATGATCTTGTACAACGGGCGGTCGTTCAAATCATACCGTGGGATGGGGTCACTGGGGGCGATGGCGCGGGGGTCGGCGGACAGGTATTTCCAGAAGGACGCGGCATCAGACAAGCTGGTGCCAGAGGGAATCGAGGGGCAGGTGCCGTATAAAGGGTCTGTGGCGGCGGTGTTGCACCAGATGGTGGGCGGCCTGCGCGCGGCGATGGGGTATACGGGCTGTGCGACCGTGGCCGAGATGCAGCGTGGGTGTACATTCGTGCGGATCACGGGGGCGGGCCTGAAGGAAAGCCATGTGCATGATGTGCAGATCACGCGGGAAAGCCCGAATTACCGGATGGGGTAAATGACGGCGATTTTC
>JANNBG010000458.1:0-2100 GCA_031385205.1 Rhodobacterales bacterium | reverse complement strand
GTTCTTGCTGTTAAAAACGCTGAATATTCGCACAGTCTTTGATCTGGAACGCGCTCTGCTGGGGGGGGATGGCAATGCGCCTGATGCTGATATGCAAAGGATGGTGGCAGGCGCGCTTCTGGTAGACACGGCGCGCGATTCAAACATGCGGTACGAGTTCAAACTTGGTGATGCGTTGATGCTGGGCGGTGTGCAGGGGCCATCACTGGCCGCTATTGTGGCACTTGCCGGGGTCATGCTGGATGATCTGCATGTGCACAGATTGCGACAAGTCTGGCGGCGCATAAGGGAAAAACTGCCGGACCCGCAAGTGACTAGTGGCTGAACTTCCGTACCGCTTTCCATCGGCCCACAGCCCATGCAGGCGGTTGTTGCCTTAACGCAATCTTGAAATGGCTGGGGCGGGAGGGATCGAACCTCCGAATGTCGGTACCAAAAACCGATGCCTTACCGCTTGGCGACGCCCCAACTGCGGCGGTGTTTAGCCGCTGGTCTGATGGGCTGCAAGGGGGTTTTTGCTGTCGGTGATTCGCGTTAGGGAGGACACATGCAAGTGGATGTGATCGTTCTTGGGGCGGGGGCTGCGGGGTTGTTCGCGGGGATCGAATGCGCACGCCGGGGGCGGCGCGTGCTGGTGGTGGATCACGCAAAGGCGGCGGGCGAGAAGATCCGCATCTCGGGCGGTGGGCGGTGCAATTTTACCAATATGGGCTGTGCGGCGGACAGGTTTCTGTCTGGCAACCCGCGTTTCGCGATATCGGCGCTGAAACGCTATACGCAATGGGATTTCGTGGCGCGGATGGATGCGTGGGGCATTGCCTGGCACGAAAAGACGCTTGGGCAGTTGTTTTGCGATGGGTCTGCCGGCCAAGTGGTGCAGGCGTTGGTTGCGGATTTGGCGCAGGCCAGTGGGCTGTTGTGGCTGGGCTGTTCGCTGGGTGCGGTAACCAAAGGTCCGGCGGGGTTTGTGGTGGAAACGGAACGGGGGTCCGTGACAGCGGCGTCGGTCATCGTGGCGACCGGGGGCAAGTCGATCCCGAAGATGGGGGCGACGGGTTACGGGTATAAGGTGGCCGAGGCGTTCGGGCTGCCCTTGATCGAGACGCGCCCTGGTCTGGTGCCTTTGACGCTGGCCGAACAGGAACTGGCGCGGGTGGTGCCCTTGGCGGGGGTGGCGGTGGCAGGGCGAGCAACATCGCAGGGCGCAGGCTTTGACGAGGCATTGCTGTTCACGCACCGGGGCTTGTCGGGGCCTGCTGTGCTGCAGGTGTCCAGCTATTGGCGTGAAGGCGCTGCCGTGGTGCTGGATTTGTGCCGTGGTGTGGATGTAGCGGCTGGGCTGCGGGTAGCGCGGGCGGAAGCTGGTCGGGTGGCGGTGCGCACGGCGCTGGGGCGCTGGCTGCCGGAACGGCTGGCGCGGTTTGTGGAGGAGGCAAGTGGCGTGACAGGGACACTGGCGGACCAGTCGAACGCGGTGCTTGACCGGGTGGGAGCTGCGGTGAATGCGTGGAGCATTATGCCGGTGGGGTCAGAGGGTTATAGGACAGCTGAGGTGACATTGGGGGGTGTGTCCACCGATGCACTGGACGCGCGCACCATGGCGGCGAAGGCGGTGCCGGGGCTGTATTTCATCGGCGAAGTGGTGGATGTGACGGGCTGGCTGGGCGGGTATAACTTTCAGTGGGCCTGGGCATCGGGGTGGGCTGCGGGGCAGGTGGCGTAAGCGGGGCCTCCTCCGCCCTTCGGGCGACGTCGGGACGTGGGGATGGTTCTAACAGGTGGTGCTAGCTCTGCCAAAAGCATGAGTATTTAGACAAACAGAAAGACGCGGGTGGTCAGATCACCCCCGGCCCATGCCGTTCAACAAACTGCACCATCCGCGGCAGGCAGTGACCTTTCAGGTCATAGCGTGCAAGGATCGTTTCACGCGCAGCCTTGCGCAGGTGCAGATACCGATCCGGGTTGCCCAGCGCGTCGATCAGCGCCGCCTGCCATCCCGGCACATCAAAGAAATCCACCAGCCGCCCGTTCACCCCGTCTTGCAGCACCTCTTGTACCGGCGCTGTGCGTGACCCCACAATCATCGCTCCCGCCGCCATC
>JANNBG010000209.1:0-4043 GCA_031385205.1 Rhodobacterales bacterium | reverse complement strand
TGACCATGATGTTTGTTGTTACCCCGATGTATGCCCTGCCGCTGGCAGCAATTTTTCTTGTTCTTTGGTTTCGTATCAGCGGCGTACGGGCCGCGACAAAAACCTCATATGGCGATGGGGGTAATGTGGAGCTGTTGCGGCGTGTGCGCCAGCACGGAAACTTTGTCGAATGGGCGGGTTTCGTGTTGATCCTGATGATCCTGGCCGAAGGCATGGGGGCCCCGGCGATCTATCTGCACATCTCGGGTGCTTTGCTGCTGATCGGGCGGATCGCGCATCCGTTTGGGCTGGGGGCTGTCGACAATGCGGCGCACCCACTGCGCTATGTGGGCAATGGCACCAATATCCTTGCGACGCTGAACCTGATGGTCTGTCTCGGCGCGAATATCCTCGGCCTCTGAAAGACTAAACCTGACGCCTCCAATGTAACCCAAGGACAAAAACCATGAAATATATGATCCTCATCTATGGTGATGCCACGCTGGAACCCACTTATGGCACCCCCGAATTTCAGGAGATGATGGGCGGCTACTTCAAGCTGAACGAGGTGATGACGGCGGATGGCGTGCTGCTGTCGGGCGAAGGGCTGCAAGGCGTGGAAACGGCGACCAGCCTGCGTATCCGGGGCGGCAAGACGGAAACAATGGACGGGCCGTTTGCGACGACCAAAGAGCATCTGGGCGGGTACTATGTGATCGAGGTGCCCGATCTGGACGCGGCGTTGAAATATGCGGCGATGGTGCCGGTGGCGCTGTATGGCACGGTCGAAGTGCGGCCGCTGATGAACTACAACCCGGCAGGGTGATCTGATGACCGCCGCCCCCATCGCCATTGCGCAAACCATCGACAAGGTGATGCGCAATGACCGGGGGCGGCTGTTGGCTGCGCTGATTGCGCGGTTGCGCGATTTCCAACTGGCGGAGGAGGCGCTGCAAGAGGCAGCCATTTCCGCCATGTCGCATTGGGGCAGGACCGGCCTGCCGGCATCACCGCAGGGCTGGCTGCTGCGGGTGGCGTTGCGCAAGGCGATTGACCGGTTGCGGGCAGGCAAGCGTGAGGGGCAACGCGTGGCGGACCTGACGCTATTGGCCGAAGAGGAGGCGGTTGAGGTGGAGGCGGCAGATTTCCCGGATGACCGGTTGCGGCTGATCTTTACCTGCTGCCACCCGGCGCTGGATGCGAAAAGCCGGGTGGCGCTGACGCTGCGCACGATTGGCGGGCTTTCGACGCCACAGATTGCGGCGGCCTTTCTGGATCAGGATACCACGATGGGCCAGCGCCTTTCCCGCGCCAAGGCCAAGATCGCGGCGGCGGGTATTCCCTTTGTGGTGCCGGGGCCGGAGGATTGGCCCGCACGGTTGGAATCGGTGCTGACGGTGGTCTATCTGATTTTCAACGCGGGCTATTCAGCGGGGCCGCAAGTCGGCCATGACCTTGCGGCGGAGGCGATTTATCTGGCGCGTATGGTCAATACCCTGCGACCCGGCGATGCGGAAGTGGAGGGCGCGCTGGCCCTGCTGTTGTTGACCCACGCACGACATGCGGCGCGCACTTTGGATGGCACGACCGTACCGCCAGCCGTGCAGGATCGTGCGCTTTGGGATGACGTGGCGATTGCCGAAGGGCTGGCGCTGATCGATGCGGCCATGGCCCGGCATGCGCCCGGCCCCTATCAGATCAAAGCCGCCATCGCCGCCTGCCACATGGCGACCCCGCCAGACTGGCCACAGATTGTGGTATTGTATGCAGGCTTGATGCGGCGGGAACCCAGCCCCATCGTCGCCCTGAACCATGCCGTGGCAGTGGCGGAATTGGGCCATGTGGCACGGGCCTTGACATTGACGCAGGCGCTTGCCGCCGATCTTGACGATTATCAGCCATTTCACGCGGCCCATGCCGACCTGTTGGCCCGCCTGCAACGCAGCGGCGAATCACTTGACGCTTATGGCCGGGCGATTTTGATGGCGACGTCAGAGGCCGACATCCGCTTTCTGCAAGAAAGACGCGCAAAGCTGCTGAATTGACAAGCAAATCCAAAAGTGTGTGCCGGTATGAAAAAAAAGGCCGAGCAGAAGCTCGGCCAAAGTCCAACAGGGAGGTATGAGACAAGCGACATATCTGCGCCGCGCGTCTCATGCAGAAACCTATGCTTCTGCAGCATTTCAATCAAGGTCAGGTATGCCGCACCTGCGGCATTCCCGCTATGCGCTCAGTGCATAGCGATCACACCTGCTGGCGCTTGCGGAACGCGAAAATCTCTTCCGTCACGAATTCGCGAAAAGCCGCGACGCGTTTGGAATGCCGCAGTTCTTCCGGATAGGCCAGAAACACAGGCACATCCGCCGATTCCACATTGGGCAGCACGCGCACCAGTTGGGGTGAATCCTCGGTGATGTAGTCGGGCAACATGCCGACGCCCAAATGGTTCAACACTGCCTGCAGCACGCCGAAATAGTTGTTCACCGTCAGCGTGGACGGAATGTCATGGCTCATCAGTTCTGCGGCCAATATCGCACCCGCACTGACCTGCGGCGTGCCTGCATGCTGGCAGATGAGCCTGTGATGCTGAAAATCATCCATAGTTTCGGGTACGCCACGTTCGGCCAGATATTCGGGTGTCGCATAAAGCCGCATGCGGATGTTCATCAGGCGTTTGCGGATCAGGTCCGCTTGCGATGGCTCCTTCATGCGGATGGCAACATCCGCCTCGCGCATCGGCAGGTCGAGCACGCGTTCTTCCAGCATCAGGTCGATTTTCAGGCTGGGGTATTTTTTGTACAGGTTGGCCAGACGCGGGGCCAGCCACAGGGTGCCAAAGCCCATCGTGGTCGTGACGCGGAGTTCGCCAAACACCTCGTCTTCACTGTCGCGAATGCGGGCGGCGGTGGCGTCCAGCCGTTTGACCATGGCTTGTGTGGCGTCATAGAGCAACTCGCCCTGTTCGGTCAGGATCAGGCCGCGCGCGTGGCGGTGAAAGAGGGTGACGGACAGGGATTCCTCAAGCGCGCGCACTTGCCGGCTGACTGCGGATTGCGACAGGTGCAGCACGTCGCCCGCATGCGTCAGGCTGCCCTTTTCGGCCACGGCATGAAAAATCCTCAGCTTGTCCCAATCCATCATCGACCCCGAAATCCAATCTGCTCACGCTAACACATCAATCCGGCTAGGTATGCAGCTTTGCGTGTAACACAAGCCTTTCGCAAAAGCTGGGGTGATTGTCGCTGCATTGTCATCTGCGGTGGGCATGGTCGTACGATACGCAGGGGGCCTTATGCGCAGCAACATCACCCGTGACATCACCTATGCCAATGCTGCGCGCAGCCGCACGGGCCGAGCCGTGATCCGCCTGCTGGAAAATGCCACGGGACGGTTGTCGTTGATCCGCCGGGCAGCGGGCTATGATGCAGAAATTGCCCAAGGCCGGTCGTTCTGGGATGTGATCCCCGACCGCTATGGCCTGTCATTGCATGTGTCCGGTGGCGATCTGGCGCATATTCCGCGCAGCGGCCCGCTGGTGGTGATTGCGAACCATCCTTTCGGCATCCTTGACGGGTTGATGATGGGGCATCTGCTGCACCGTACGCGGCCTGACTTTCGCATCCTCGCCAACGCCGTTTTTCGCCGTGCGCCTGCGTTGGATTCTGTCCTGCTGCCCATTTCATTCGACCAAACGCGGGAGGCTGTGGCCCTGAACCTGGAAACCCGCGCGCGCGCCATTGATTATCTGGCAAGCGGCGGTGCCATCGGCATCTTTCCCGGCGGCACGGTCTCGACTGCTGTGACGCCATTCGCGCATCCAATGGACCCGGGCTGGCGCAATTTTACGGCCAAGCTGATTGCGCGGTCAGGGGCGACTGTCGTGCCGGTGTTCTTTGAAGGGCATAATTCACGTCTGTTCCAGCTCGCCTCACATCTGCACACCAACCTGCGGCTGGGGTTGCTGATAAAGGAGTTCCGCGCGCGGATAGATGAGCCAGTGCGCTTTGTGGTGGGCGAGCCCATCCCACCGGATGTTTTGCAAGCAGACCCGAACGCCCTGATGG
>JANNBG010000208.1:0-1681 GCA_031385205.1 Rhodobacterales bacterium | reverse complement strand
ACCATGACCCGGCCAATTTCGATGCCTTTGCCGCCGCCACCGGGGCCGCCGTGCAGGTCAACGTCTTTGGGTCGAACGAGGAGATGCTGGCCAAGCTGCAGGCGGGTGGGTCCGGCTGGGATGTGTTCGTGCCGACCAATTACACCATCAGCACCTATGTCGACCAAGACCTGATCGAACCCTTGGATCTGACCCTGCTGCCCAACTTTGATGCCGCCAGCTTTGACCCCCGCTTTGCCGGGCCCGGCACGATTGATGGCAAGGTCTATGCCGTCTCCAAAAACTGGGGCACCACCGGCTTTGCCGTCAACACCAATCACACCGGCGGCACCACCCCCACCACATGGAAGGAATTTTGGGATCTGACCCAAACCACCTTCACCGGCCGCACCATGGTGCATGACTACCAGCTGACCACCATCGGCAACGCCCTGAAATACTATGGCTATTCCTTCAACTCCGTCGATACTGCCGAACTGGCCGATGCCGAAAAGCTGCTGATCGCCGCCAAACCGCATCTCTTTGCCATCAGCTCGGACTACCAACCCTCGATGCGGTCGGGCGATGCCTGGATGACCATTTGCTGGACGGGTGATGGCAAACAGATGAACCGCGATATGCCGGAAATCGTCTATGTGCTGGGCAAAGAGGGCGGCGAGCTGTGGTCAGACTTTTATGCCATTCCCAAAGGGGCACCGCACCGGGATGCCGCCTATGCGCTGATCAATTTCCTGCTGACGCCCGCAATCAACGCGAAAGAAGCCCTGTTTCACGGCTATCCCGTGGCCGATGCGCGCGTGAATGCACTGTTGCCGCCCGAGGTGTTGAATGACCCGATCCTTTATCCTGCGGCTGACCTGCTCAGTGCGCTGGAATTTGGCGCGGCGGCCACGCTGACCGACCCCAACCGGGCCGAGCTGATGGCGCGGTTCAAATCGGCCTGACACCATGCAGCGGCAGCGCATCTCATGGCTACTCCTCGCCCCTGCGGGCGTGTGGTTTGCCGTCATGCTGGTGCTGCCGCTGTGCTTTGTGCTGATCTTCAGCTTTGGGGAACGCGCACCGGCGGGGGGCTACATCCCCGCCTTTACGTTTGAACAATATGCCAATCTGCCCGCCCGCTGGACCGCGTTCCGCAATACCCTGACGCTGGCCCCGATGGGCACCGTTCTGTCATTGCTGATCGCCTATCCACTGGCCTATTTCCTGGCCATGCGGGCGAACCCGAAATGGCGGACGATGTTATTGATCCTTGTCATTGTGCCGTTCTGGACCTCAATCCTGATCCGCAGCTATGCGTGGATCTTCATCCTTGGTGGGCAAGGGTTGCCTGCGCTGATCGACTGGCTGGGGTTCGGCAGCATCCGCCTGATCAACACGCCCTTTGCTGTGCTGACGGGCATCGTCTATGGCTATCTGCCGCTGATGGTATTGCCAGTCTATGTCAGCCTTGAACGGCTGGATAAACGGTTGTTGGAGGCGTCAGCCGATCTTGGCGCACCGCCCCTGCAAAGCTTTCTGCAGGTCACCCTGCCCTTGTCCCTGCCGGGCGTCGCCACGGGCTGCATGCTGGTGTTCATTCTGTTGATGGGCGAATTCCTGATCCCTGCCATGCTGGGCGGTGGCAAGGTGTTCTTCATCGGCAATGCGCTGGTCGATCTGTTCCTGCAATCGCGCAACT